>NZ_JAAGOU010000027.1:0-60686 GCF_010500775.1 Salipiger sp. PrR002 | reverse complement strand
CTGATGACATTCCTGCTTTGCAGACGCGGTGACATTTCAACTTGGTTGCAACATGGCGCGCGCCAATGCCGCCTATGGCTGAAGCCCGTCCAGCACCCGCCCCATCACCGCCGCCGTATCGCGCCAGCGCGGCAGGGCGCGCCCGAGCGCGCGGGAACGGGCGGCGAGACCCTCGCGCGTGGCGGACGAGGTGAGCAGCCGCCGCAGGTGCTCGGCGAAGGCCTCGGGATCATCGGGGGGCGCCAGCAGCGCTGCGTCTCCGACCGTGTCGGGCACCGCCCCGGCGGCGCAGGTGACGATGGGCAGCCCATGGCAGAGCGCCTCGGCCAGCGCCATGCCGTAGCCCTCGTAGCGCGTGGCCAGCGCAAAGAGCCGCGCGCTGCGATAGGCCTCGGCGAGCGCGGCATCGGGCAGTTCCCCGGCAAGCTCGACCCGCCCGCGCAGCCCCAGATCCTCGATCAGCGCGGCCAGATCGGCGGCATAATCTGCGCTATGGGTCTTGCCGACGATGCGCGCGCTCCACGCAAGATCGGCGACCTGCGCAAGCGCGCGGATCAGCACGTCATGCCCCTTGCGCGGTGCCAGCAGACCGACCGAGAGGATGCGCGGCCCGGCCTCGACGCGCGGCAGATCGCGCGGCCCGTCATAGCCCGGCAGCGCCACGGTGATCCGCGCGGGATCGGCGCCGAGGTCTATGTAAGTCTGCCGCGTGTGCGGGCTGGTGACGACGATCTCTGCCGCCAGCGAGAGGTTCGCCCGCTCCTGCGCCAGAAGCTGCCGCGCGAGATCGGCAGGCAGCCCCTGCTCCATCCCCATGGGATGATGCAGCATCGCCACCACCGGAGAGCGCAGCCGGGCCAGCGCCTCGGGGCGCATGGCGGCAAAGACCAGCCCGTCGAGGATCAGCGGCTGCTCGGGCGGCAGCGCCTCCAGCACGCCCGAGACCTCGCGGCGCAGCGCCGCGCCCTGCTCCGCCGCCGCCGCCCCGGCGGGCAGCACGATATGGCGCGCCTCGCGGCCTGTCGCCTGCAATTCCTCGAGCAGGCGACGCTCGTAGATGAAGCCGCCGGTCTTCTGGCGGTGATCGCCGGGGATGGCAAAGCTGCAGGCTCTCATCGCGCGAGCTGCTCGGCGCTGGTGCGGGCCAGCACCGCCCGTTCGAGCGCGGCCACCAGCGCATGGGCGAGCACCGCCGCCAGCCCGACGAGGGCGATGGCGCTCCACAGCATGCCGTAATCCGAGGTCGAGGCCACCGTCGCCATAAGCGCGCCGATGCCGCGCCCGGTCGCCAGCCATTCGGCGGTGGTGACGGCGAGGATGGCGGCGGGAATGGCCATACGCGCAGAGGCGAAGAAGGCGGGCAGCATGGCGGGCAGTTGCGCGCCGATGAGACGGCGCAACGGGCTGGCGGCATAGACCTCGAAGAGATCGAGCACCGCGCGCGGCGTGCGGGCAAGCCCGTGCTGGCAGGCGATCAGCGTCGGGAAAAAGATCATCACCGCGACCACGGTGATGGTGCCCGCGGCGCCGCGCCCCAGCGCCCAGACGATCAGCGGCGCGGTGGCGATGATCGGGATCGAGCGTAGGGCGATCGACAGCGGGATCACCGCCCCGGCAAGGCGCGGCAGCAGCACCAGCAGCAGCGCCAGCCCCGCGCCCAGCCCCAGCCCGGCCAGATAGCCCGGCCCGGCCAGCGCCAACGTCTCGGCAAGCGCGCCAAAGAGCCGGGCGCGCTGCGCCTCGGCGCCGGGGCTGGTGAACAGGTAGCTCCAGACATCCTCGGGGCGTTTGGCAAAGAACCGTGGCAGGGCAAAGATCTCCATGCTGCCCTTCCAGATCAGCAGCGTGACGGCAAGCGCCCGCAGCGCCTGCGCGGGCGCGTCCCAGACCCGGCGGCTGCGCGCCACGGGCGCGGCAATCAGCACTTCGGGCGGAGCAATGTCAAAGCGGCGGCCAAGCGCGCCCACCGCCGCAAAGGCCAGCATCGAGACCCCGGCGGCGATCACCGCGATGGCCCATGTGGCGGGCAGATCGAGCGCCCGCAGCGCCCGCACCGTCAGCACGCCAAGCCCGCGCTCGGCGCCGGTGAACTCGCCGACCATCGCCCCGAGGAAGGCTGCAGGCGCGGCGATCTGCAGACCGGCCACCAGATAAGGCAGCGCCGCGGGCAGCCGCACCTCGCGCAGCGCGGTCATCCGCCCGCGCCCGTAGCTGCGCAGCAGATCGAACCAGCCCTGCGGCGCGGCGCGCAGCCCCACCAGCACCGGCAGAAAGGTGGTGTAATAGACCGCCAGCGCCGCCAGCGTCACCTGCGGGCCGGTGCCGGGCCCGTAGAGCACCCGCAGGATCGGCCCGGTGGCCACCAGCGGCAGACAGAAGACCAGCAGCGCCAGCGTCGCCAGCAGCCGCTCGCCGCGCGGCAGCAGCACCGCCAGAAGCGCCAGCAGCACCCCAGCAAGATTGCCCCAGACAAAGCCCTGCGCCGCCGCCGCCAGCGTGGTGCCGAAGGCGCGCCAGAGCAGCCCGGAATGGCGGACCATATAGGCGGCGATCTGGCTCGGCGCGGCGATGACGAAACTGCCTGCGGTGGCGCGGGCAAGGCCCTCCCAGATCAGCAGCCCCAGCAACAGGCCCAGCAAAAGCCCCAGCCCGCGCGGCAGCGGGCGGGGCAGGCGCAGGGCGGCGGGGCCTGCGCTCATTGCGCCGCGACGCTTTCGGGATATTGGTGATCGCGCAATGCGTCCGTGACCTCTGTGCAGAGCGCCCGGAACGCTTCGGACGCCAGCACCTCTGGCCCGCGCGGGCGCGGCAGCGGCACCGGGATGTCGGCGGCGACGCGCGCCGGGCGCGGGGTCAGCACAAGGATACGGTCCGACAGGCGCACCGCCTCGGCCACCGAATGGGTCACCAGCACCGAGGTCGCGCCGCGCGCCTCCCAGAGCGGCGGCAGTTCGGTGTTGAGCCGGTCGCGGGTCAGCGCATCGACGGCGGCAAAGGGCTCGTCGAGCAGCAAAAGCTCGGGCTCCCCGGCCAGCGCGCGGGCAATGGCGGCGCGCTGGCGCATGCCCCCAGACAGTTCCGCCGGGCGGCGGCGCTCGAACCCCGCAAGCCCGACCAGCGAGATCAGCTCGCGGATCATCTCGGGGTCACGCGGCTTGCGCGCCAATGCCCGCCCCAGCGCAATATTGCCCTCGACCGTGCGCCACGGCAGCAGCGCCGCGTCCTGAAAGGCCACCGCCAGCCCGGCGCGCTGGCGCAGATCGTCGGGGCTTTCGGCGCCGATGGTGATCCGGCCCTCGCTGGGCGGCTCGAGCCCGGCGATCAGCCGCAGCAGCGTCGACTTTCCGCAGCCCGAGGGGCCCACAAGCGCGGTCATCTGCCCGCCCGCGAGGGTGATATCGACCGGCGCCACAGCCTCCACAGGGCGGCCCGCCGCCGTAAAGCGCTTGGCCACCCCGGCAAGCACGATATCGGGGCGCGCGGTCATCCCCCCGCACGCGCCCGCAAGCTGGCGCGGCGCGGCCTAGCCATGGACCTCTTCCAAGATCGAACGGTCCCAGAGATCAGGCGAGACCGGCTTGCCCAAAAGCTCCAGCGTTTCCACATTGGCGGCGACGGTCTCTTCGGTGAACCAGCCAAAGCCCTCGGCCTCGGTCAGGTCAGAGAACATCAGCGGCACCTGCCGCTCGGCCTGCAGCTTCTGTGTTGCAAGATCGAGCCCCGCGTCGGGGAACATCTCGACGGTCAGTGCCGCTGCGGCCTCGGGGTCGGCAAGGTAATCCTGCCAGCCCATGACCTCGCCCTTCATCAGCGCCACAAGCTGGTCGCGGCGGTTGGCAAGGCTGTCCTCGGTGGCGATATAGGTCTGCGAATGCACCGCATAGCCGTGATCGGCGAGCAGCATGGTGACGCTCTCGACGCCCTGCATCTCCATCGCCACGGGCAGGTCGGTGGCCCAGCACAGCAGGCAATCCACCTGCCCCTGCACCAGCGGCGCGGCGTCATATTGCGTCGGCACCACTTCGATCCCGGCGATATCCACGCCGTTGATCGTGCAGAGCGCCTCGAGCACCGGGGTATTGGCCAGCGCCATGCCGATCTTTTTGCCGACCAGATCGGCGGGGCTGTTCACCGGGTTGTCGGGCAGCGAGGCGATGGCGAACGGGTTCTTCTGCATGGCGACGCCGATGATCTTGAAGGGCGCGCCTTGGTTCACCGCAGCGACGGTGTAGTCGGCCGCCGAGATGCCGACCAGCGCCGTGCCCGCCACCACCGGCGGCTCGACCGGCGCATTGGGCCCGCCCGGCAGCAGCGAGACCTCGAGCCCCGCGTCGCTCCAATAGCCGTTCTTC
Organism: Salipiger sp. PrR002; assembly: GCF_010500775.1. NCBI lineage: Bacteria > Pseudomonadati > Pseudomonadota > Alphaproteobacteria > Rhodobacterales > Roseobacteraceae > Salipiger > Salipiger sp. PrR002. Next base: position 56,334 of record NZ_JAAGOU010000027.1, on the reverse strand, counting down.
TGCGCGATGTAGCTGCCGCCGAATTGCACCGAATGCAGCCACGACAATTGCAGGGCGACGGCGTCCTGAGCCCGCGCCCGCTGCGGCGTCAGCAGTGCGGCCCCGGCGGTGGACAGGGCGCCTCCAAGAAACAGGCGGCGTGTGGGTGTCAGAAATTGCATGGGACCCTCCCGGTTTGAAATGAGACTAGGCTAATCATGGGGTGAGGCAATGCCGGCGGTGCCTTGCGCTTGTGCCTGCGGGCTGCGGCGCAGGAAGAATGCCCCCGGCAGGGCGGCGAGCAGGCTGATCAGGCCAAAGGCGATGCTCGCCGCCAGCCCGGCCTCGGCGCTCAGACCGGCTAATGGAAACAGCGCCGCCGCCGCGCCCTCGCGCCAGCCCCAGCCGGCGACAGAGGCGGGCAGCAGCATCGCCGTCAGGATCAGCGGCACGATCAGCGCGGCTTGGCCCGCGGGCAGCAGGCTGCCGCTGGCCCGCGCGGCGGTGACAAAGGCGGCGACGGTCAGAGCGGCGATCGCCAGCGACAGCGCCACTTGCGTGCGCCATTGGCCAAGCAGCGCGATGCGGGCGGCGGCGCGCCAGCCCTGCGCGCGGCCCCGCCTCCGGCTGGCCAGCAGCACAAGCGCGCCCAGCATCAAGACCAGCACCGCGCCGGGCAGCCAAAGGCTTGGCGCAAACCCGAGGGCCGAGGGGGCTCCAGCGCCCGCCAGCATCAGGACCAGCCCGGTGAGGGCGACGAACCCCATGCCCGCCTGCCCCGCCGCGCGCTCCAGCACCACCGCCTGCGCGGCGCGGCTCAGCGGGCCGTTCTGGCGGCTGCGCGCGGCCCGTGCCGCATCGCCAAGCACGCCTCCGGGCAGGGTCTGATTGACGAATTGCGCCATGTAATACTCGCGCGCGGCCTCGCCCCGCGGCATCTGCAGCCCCAAGGCCGCGGCGGTCCGCCGCCAGCGCAGCGCCGACAGCAGCGTCACCGCGTTGAGCAGCGCCAGCGTGGCCAGCCCCCAGCCCGGCGAAAGCTCTGCCAGCCGCCGCAGCGCCTCGCGCCCGTCGGCGAGCCACAGGCAGAGCCCGATCAGCCCAAGCGGCAGCAGAAGACGCAGCGCGCTCATGACCCGTCCGCCCGCATCTGCGGCCCCGCCGCGCTGGTGGCGCGCAGGAACATGTCGCGGACGTCGCGCATGGGCAGGGCGTCCTGCGCCGGGTCGGGCTGCAGCCCTGCGGCCCATCCCCAACCGTCGAAGAGGCGCAGCGCCTCGGGCGGGCCAATGAGATGCAGGGGCACGTCCTTGCCCCCCGCCTGCGCCACGAACTCGGCGGGCTGGTGATCGCCCAGCACGAGGATCAGCGGCGGCTCGGCGCGCGGCAGCGCCGCCCATGACAGCACATTGCGCAGCGCATAATCGAGCGAGCGGCCAAAGTGATCGCGGATGCGGTCCGGATCGGCCCAGACCTCCTTTGGGCTCGGGCCAGAGGTGGCCTCGGCGTCAAAGATGCTGCCATCGCCCACCGCCTGCCAAGGCACCATCTGCGGCACCGGCGTCCAGGGCGCATGGCTGGAGATCAGCGCAATCTCGGCCATCAGCGGGGCGCCTTGATCGGCGGCGATCCGGTCGAACTCCGCCAGCGTGTATTGATCGGGCATGGTCACCCAGTTGAACGGCAGCCCGCGATAGCCAAGCTCGGCGGCGGCGCGGATCTCCTGAAACCCCATGGCCGGACCTTCGGGCCAATCCATGACAATCGCCGGGGCCACGGCCATGGTGTGATACCCGGCGCGGCTGGCGAGGGTGAAAAGGCTCTGCCGGGCGCTTGCCAGCAGGGCGCGGTAGCGGCGCTGGTCGCTGACCTCCACGCCCGCCGCCAGCGTCGCATGGGCCAGCCAGCTTTGCCCGCCCTGCACCGGCGAGCGCAGCCAGCCCGAGCGCATCGCCAGCCCCGCCTGCGCCAGCGTCGCCTCTCCGGCCTGCAGCGTCGCCGTATGGCGCGGCGCATAGAGCGGGTTGTCGAAGGCCGCGCGCCCGTAGCTTTCGACAAAGACGATGACCACCGGGCGGCCCTCGAGTTTCGACAGCAGGCCATCGCGTCCGGCCCATGGATCGGTGGCGGCGGCGCGCTCGAACTCGGCCAGCGCGGTGCGGGCGCGGGCAAAATCGCGGATGTGCTCGGCCCCGAGCCGCGCGGTGAAGGCGCTGCCGGGCGGACGCCAGCCCTGCCAGCCGTTGAGCGCGGTGCGGATCTCGGCGGCGCAGAGCAGCGCGAAAACCAGCGCGATGCCGCCCGCCGTCACCCGCAAGGCGCGCGGCAGGCGGCTGCCGCAGCGCGCCCAGAGACGCAGCGCGCGGTAGAGCAAAACCATCGCCCCGCCCAGCAGCAGCGCCAGCGCCGCGCCGACCACAAGCGCGCCCGCAAGCCCGGCGCTGCCGCGCAGCAGATGCGCCGCCGCGGGCAGAAGATGCATGTCCGCCAGCGGATCGAAGCCGCGGCCAAAGGCGGTATAGGCGGAAAGATCGGCCAGTTTGAGCGCCGTCATCAGGGTGAGCGCCACGCTCGCGAGGATCGCCAGCGGACGGGCGCGCGGCCCAAGCGCCAGCATCCCCAGCAGCAGCACCGGCAGCTCCAGCGGCACCATCCTCAGCGCGGGCCAGCGCAGCGCGCCGGGGTGGTTGGGCAGGATCAGCAGCAGATCGACCAGCACCGCCGAGACGAGCAGCGCCAGCCAGAGCCGCAGCGGTCTTCCCGCCCCGGCCCCGCTCACCGCCGCCTCGCCAGCCAGAGCACATCCAGCGCGAAGGACCACGCCAGCAGCCCCAGCGCCAGCAGCGCCGCGAGTTCGGACCAAGGCGGCACCGCGACGGGCGCGAGCAATCCCGCCAGCACCGCGATCTGCACCACGCAGACCAGCTTGCGCCGGAAGCGTTGCGGCAAGGGCGCGTCGAGCCACGGCCAGAGCAGGCTGGCGCTGACGAAGAGATAGCGCAGCCCGCCCAGCAGCAGCACCCAGCCGCCCGCCGCGCCGCTGCGCCATGCCACCGCCGCCAGCAGCAGGGCAAAGACGCTGTCGACCTCCATGTCGAACCGCGCGCCCCAAGGTCCGGCCAGCCCGCTGCGCCGCGCCAGCGGGCCATCGACCCCATCGAGCGCCAGCGTGATCAGCGCGAGGCAGAAGAACCCCCAGCCAGAGGCGCCCTCGGTCAGCGCGGGTTGCACCAAGGGCAGCAGCATCAACGCCGCCAGCGCCAGCCGCCCGAGGGTGAACGCATTGGCATAGCCGAGGCGCGGCGCGGGCCAGTGGCGCAGCAGGAAATGGCCCGAGACCCCCGCCCCCAGCCCGAAGCCCAGCACCGGCAGCAGCATCAAAGCCCCGGCCAGCCACCACGACAGCCCGCAAAGCGCCAGCGCAAACCCCGAGGCCAGCAGCGCGAGGGACGCAAATGGCGTCCTTGCAGCGGCGAGAGCCGTGGCGCGTTGCACAGGGGGCGGCGGCAGATCCATCCCAAATGAAGTGCTGCCGCGCCCGCGCCTGTCAAGCACCGCGCTTTACGTAAGGGCATGTTGTCACTAGGCTGTGAGAGCACAGAACCGGGAGGTCGGCGCATGGCCAGCGTGGCTCAGACAGAGGTTTTCCCCCGTTATTCCCGCGCGGCGCGGCTGCTGCACTGGCTGACGGTGCTGCTTGTGCTCACCACCATCCCCGCGGGGCTGGTCATGGTGCAGGAGGGGCTGCCGCGGGCGCTGCAGAATACGCTCTTTCTCTATCACAAGAACATTGGCCCGATCATTCTGGCTCTGGTCGTGCTGCGGCTGGTGGTGCGGCTGATCTCAAGGCCGCCGCCGCTTCCGGCCAGCGTCCCGGCGCTGCAGGCGCTGGTGGCGAGCGTGGTGCATTGGCTGCTTTATCTGACGCTGGTGGCGCTGGTGATCTCTGGCATCGTGCGGGTGCAGGCGGGCGGCTTTCCGATGGAGGTTTGGGACCCGCTGCTTGGCGGCATGGTCGGCAAGGATGAGGCGCTGGCCAAATCCGCCAGCGGCTTTCACGATCTGGCCAAGACGGTGCTGATCGGGCTGATCGCGGTGCACGCCGGGGCTGCCGCGCTGCATGGGCTGGTGAAGCGGGACGGGGTGTTCAGCCGCATGTGGCCGCCCGCCTGAGGCCCTGCGCATCACCAGAAAAAAGGACCGCCACAAAAAAGGACCGGCGCGCACGCCGGTCCCATTTCGCAATCCTACGGCACTTACTCCGCGGGCTTATACGCGGCATCCGGCTGCGGTGGCGGCGTCGGATCGGCGCCGTACAGCTCGCCCGGCAGTTCCGAAGGCATGGCGTGATCCGCCTCTTCGTCGTCGCGGTAGCGCTGGTTGTGGCGATAGACCATCAGCGTGTCCCAGCGCAGCGCCTTGAACAGGCCGATCAGGATGAACAGGCACACCACCGCAAACGGAAAGCCCGCCACCACCGCCGCCGCCTGCAGCGCGTTGAGCCCGCCCGCCAGCAGCAGCACCGAGGCCACGGCGCCTTCGGTGATCGCCCAGAACACCCGCTGCACCCGCGGCGGATCGGTGTCACCGCCCGCGGTCAGCATGTCGATCACGAAAGAGCCGGAGTCCGAGGAGGTCACGAACCACAGCACGATCAGGATCATCGCAAAGCCCGACATCAGCCCCGAGGCGGGGAAGTAATCGAGCAGCGCGAACATCGCGTCGCCATAGGCGTTCTTGGTGGCCTCGACCAGCGCCGGATCGCCGCCCAGCGAGATGTTCAGCGCGGTGCCGCCAAAGGCGCAGAACCAGAAGAACATGATCGAGGTCGGCAGCAGCATCACCCCCAGCACGAACTCGCGGATGGTGCGGCCCTTGGAGATGCGCGCCACGAAGACGCCAACGAACGGCGACCACGAAATCCACCACGCCCAATAGAAGATGGTCCAGGAATTCTGCCACGAGCCATCGGCCTGCCATGCCTCGGTCCAGCTGGCCCAACTGACGAAGCGGGCGACGTAATCGCCGTAGCTCTGCACGAAGAGATCAAAGATGAACACCGTCGGGCCGACGATCAGCATGAAGATCAGGAAGACGAAGCTGAGGCCGATGTTGAGGTTCGACAATCGCTTGATGCCGCCGTCGAGGCCCGCCACCACCGAGATCGTCGCCGCGAGGGTGATCAGCGCGATGATGATGATCTGAGTGACCACGCTGTCGCCGATGCCAAAGACCTCGCCAAGGCCCGAGTTGATCTGCATCGCGCCAAGACCCAGCGAGGTGACGATGCCGAACATCGTGCCAAACACCGCAAGGATATCGACTGCGCTGCCCCAGGGGCCAAAGATCTTCTCGCCGAGGATCGGATAGAGCGCCGAGCGGATGGTCAGCGGCAGCCCTTTGCGGAAGTGGAAATAGGCCAGCGCCAGCGCGATCACCGCGTAGATCGCCCAGCCGTGGAAGCCCCAGTGCAGGAATGAGATCACCATCGCCTGCCGCGCGGCCTCTTGGGTTTCCGCATCGCCGGTGGGCGGCGCGAAGTAATGATAGAGCGGCTCGGCCACGCCCCAGTAGATCAGGCCGATGCCGATGCCCGCCGAGAACAGCATCGACGTCCATGAGATCAGCCCGTAGGCGGGTTTGTCGTTCATCCGGCCAAGGCGGATGTCGGCGAAGGGGCCGAAGGCGAGGTAGATCGTGGCGAGCACGAAGATATTGACCTCGATGATCAGCGCCCAGCCCAGCGTGTCGGCAAACCAGTTCTGGATGCCGGTAAAGACGCTGTTGGCCTGTTCGCTGAAGGTCGCCCCGAAGAGGATAAATCCGATGATGAGCAGCGCCGAGACTGCAAAGACGGTCTTGTGCACCCTCGGGAAGATGAACAGCCGTTCCTGCGGCATCTTATCGTGCATCTGGCTCTCCTGAATGGTCACGTTGGCTTGAAGCTTGCGAGAGCAGATAGCGCCCAAGCGCCGATCGGCCAGTCTTTGCCGATGCGGCGAGGGGGGTGTCAGCCGGATTTCAGAGCCGTTTTGCGCATCGCTTTGGCGATCATCTCCGCCGTCTCGCCGCCCATTTCGCTGGCGTTCACCAGCCCCTGCACGAAGGGATGACGCCGGAGCAGCGCCGGCAGCGCGACGCAATGGATGCGCCCCGCGCAGGGCGCGGAAAGGGGCAGCACGAAGGCGTCAAAGCGCAGCGGCTTGGACAGAAGGTCCGCGCGCGCCAGCGACGGAAACCCGAGGTCCGCCAGCGTCATGGCGCGCTGGCCGCGCGCGTCGATGAGCATCTCGAACAGGCTCTCCTGCCCGCCGCGCCGCACCGAAACACCCTGTGCGCAGGCGGTGATCTGGCTGTCATCGCCGGTCGTTTCACCAAGCCGCAGCACTTCGAGCACCCCCGCCTCGCGCAGCGCCAGCAGGCGCTTGATCGACGGGTGCGGCACGCAGGCATAGCAATCGGTGAACAGCGGTTTCAGAGTGGCGTGAAACGCCGCGACCTCGGCATCGCTGAACCTTGGGATGAGCTCTTCGAACAGCTCATGCGCCCGCAGCAGCGCGCTGCGCCACGGCGTCGGGGCCTTGCTGGCGACGGTCTCTTCGGCCTCTACAAGATTGGCGCGGGCCCAATCGAAGGGATCCGCCGCGAGGCGCTTGGCGAAATAGCCGTGGCAAAACGCGTCGCAGGGCACGTCAGGCCCGCCGAGACCCGCCAGCCACGCCGGATCCGCCGCCTGCAGGTCCGCAACGAAGGCCCGATAGGCGCGGTCGAGCAGAGCGCCCTGCTCCACGCCAGAGACCTCCACGCCAGAGACCTCCGCGCAGAGGGCCGCCAAACGGGGAAGCTCGGGCAGCGGCAGGTCGTACCAGTAATCCGCCTCGGGCAGCAGCCCCTTGCGGGACATGAGGCTGAGCAGAAACGGCTCCCGCCCCTCTTGCGCGACATAGCGCATGCGCCCGCCCTCTTCGCAAAAGCGCCCGCGCGCCGAGGCGATGGTCACCGCCACATCAATGGCCGACAGCGAGGTGCCCAGCACGCCGATCCGCTGCTGCGGCAGCCGGGTCAGCTTCTCGGCGGGCCAAGGCGAATGCAGCACCGCCCCGCCCGCGCACGTCCGGTCCGGCCAGCGGTGCCCGGTGGCCAGCACCGCATCCGCATAAACCGCCTTCGACGCGCTGCCCGGACTGCGCCACGCCAGTTCGACGCCCGCCGCGCGCGGCGCGATGTCGGTGACCGTGTGGTGCAGGTGAAGCTCGATCCGGTGCCCCTGCCGCCGCCCAAGCGCGATCACATCCGACATCTGCGCGGTGAAATAGGCCCCAAGCGCAAGGCGGGGATAGAAGGCCTCGTCGCTGATCTCGGCCGCGCGCACCCCCAAGCGCGCCAGATCCGAGGTGTCGAGCCCGCGCAGCCAGTCGTTGAGCGAGGTCAGAACCGGCGGCAACTCGCGGCTGGCGATGTTCGACAGCATGACCGGCGCGTTCATATCGGAGTTATAGGGCATCCCCGGCCCGGCGGCGCTGCCCTTCTCAAAGATGTCCACATGTAGCCGAGACGGTGCCTGCCGCAGCAAAGCGGCAAGCGTGTAGACCCCGGTCGGACCGGCACCGACGATCGCGACGCGATGGGCGGCGGGCGGGCGGGGGCGCGGCGGCCTCACGGGCCGATTGCCACGCGATCTCAGGGGGATGGGTTTCTCATAGGCCATGCGCGTTCTCCGCCAAATGGAAGGTGGATGGGGGGCACCAGAGGCAACTCGGAACAGACCCGCGGGCGGGTGGGAACACGCGCCGCCTATTGCGCGGCGCTGGTCTTTGCTGAGCAGGCGCAGCGGAACTGCGGATCAAACGCCCCCTCCGCCGAGAACAGCAGCCGCTGCGCGCGTCCCTCGAGGCTGCGGGTCAGCGCGAGCCCCTCCGCCTCGGGTGTGAGGCGGGTGCTGCCCTTGGTGAAAAGCTCGGGGTCGGCGCGCCGCAGCGCCACAAGCTCTTTCAGCAGCGCGGTCTTGCGCCAGCCAAACACCGAGATCGGCGCGGCGGGGTCGAGCGGCGTGCGGTTGTCCGGGTCGGTCAGATCGAAACTGCCCTTTTCGCTGCCCTGATAGATGTCCGGCACGCCCGGCATGAAGACGCGCAGGGCAAGCTGCGTCAGCGACAGCCCCTCGCCCATCGCCACGAGCTTGCGCAGCGCCTCGGGCGGATCCGCCCGCCACTGCGCCAAAAGCGCCCGCCCGAACTCTGCCGCCTGCGCCTCGGCGTCCTCGTCGGGGTCGTGCCAGTCGGTGAGTTCCTTGGCCTCGCGCAGCGCCTTCTCGAGATGCTCCGCCAGCCGGTCCTCAAGGTCCGCGCGGTCCGGATCCCAAAGCGCGATGGCCGATTGCAGGATGTACCAGCGCACCGAGCCGTCGGGAGGGTTCGGCCCTTTCAATCGGTCGGCCTGCGCCCAGAGAACGGCGGCTTCCTCCGGCAGATGGGTCAGCGCGATGAGCCGCGCGCGCGCATCCTCGCCGCGTTTGGTGTCATGGCTCGATCCCAGCGTCAGCGCCTGCGGCCAGAGGCGGGCGCGCTCGGTGCAATACGCCTCGAACTCCGCCGGGGTCAGCGGCGGCGCATCGGGCTCGGATCCCACCTCGGCCTCGGCGAGACAGCGGGTGTGGCGGTAAAAGGCGGTGTCTTCCTGCGCCTTGGCGACCACCGCGCCGGTCACCTGCTGAAAGCGCCGGACGAAGGCGCGGCCAGCGGGGCCCTTCGGGGCGGCGAGCCGCGCGTGCAGCCGGTCCAGCATCTGGCGGTCGGGCAGCACGGCAGCGGCCTCTTCGGCGGTCTTGGTCAGCAGCTGCAGATCCTCGGCACTCGGGCCGTCGCTGTCGATGTAACTGCGGTAGCGCGGGAAGGCGACGAGCAGCGCGCGCAGCGCCTCTTTGATCTGCTCGGGCTTGACCAACGCGGCATCCTCCTCGGCGTCGGTCTCGTTCAGCGCCTGCAGCGCGATGCGGGTCAGTTCCGACAGTTCCGCTGCCAGATCCTCCGACAGGATCTGGTGCCGCGCGGCGCGGCAGGCCGCCGCATAATCACCCTTGGCCCCGGTCGCCCCGCGCCACATCCGGTCGAGCCGGTCCATCCCTTCGGCGTCCAGCAGCAGCCGGGTGATCCGGTCGTTGGCCTCATAGCCGGTGGTGCCGGTGACCGGCCAATGCTGCAGCCGTTCCTCGCCGGTGAGGATTTTCTCGATCCAGATCGGCAGTTTTGGCCCCACCTCCTGCCGCAGGCGCCGCAGGTATTCGGCCGGATCGGCGAGCCCGTCCACATGGTCGATCCGCAGCCCATGCGCCAAGCCCTCGCGCAGCAGCGAAAGCGGCAGGGCGCTCATCGCCTCGAAGACCTCGGGCAGCTCGATCCGCATGCCAATAAGGCTGGTGATATTGAAAAACCGCCGGTGGGTCAGGCGTTTGCGCTCGCGCACCCAATGGCGCAGATGCCAGTGCTGGCGCTGCAGCACTTCCGCAGGATCGCCGCTTTCGGCACTGCCGGGGGCGAGCGGCAGCCAGCCGCCCTCCCATGTGATGCGCTGCCCGCCAGCGTCGATCTTAAAGGCCCCCTGCTGCAGCATCTCGTCTTTCGGCTGCGGCAGCAGCGGCAGGATCAGCCCCTCGGCCCAGTCGACGTCGAAATACTTGGCAAAGCGGCTCTCGGCGCCATGGGTCAGCGCATCCACAAGCCATGGGTTCTCGGTGCTCAGCACCGTGTGATTGGGCACGAGGTCGAGCACGATGTCGAGGTCCTGCGCCTGCGCCGCCGTCACGAGGCGCTCATAGCCGGAGCGCCCGCCAAGCTCCGGGTCGATCTCGGCGGGGTTAGCCACGTCATAGCCATGGGTCGAGCCGCTCTGCGCCGTGAAGATCGGCGAGAGGTAAAGATGGCTCACCCCCAGATCGGCGATATAGGGCAGAAGCTGCGCGGCGCGCCCAAAGTCGACACCCTGACGAAGTTGCAGCCGGTAGGTCGCGATAAGAGGTCTCACGCGGTGATCTCCACTTCGATGGCAAAGGGATCAAGGGTCGGATCGCCAAGCCGAAACTCGGCGCGCGGCAGCCCCTGCGCGCCGGTGGCGGGCTCTCCCAGCGACAGCAGCATGCGGATCTCGCCCGCCACGAAGGGCCAGCGCACCGCGTAGGCCCGCGCGCCAAGCCGCGTGACCGCGCCCAGCCCAAGCTTGCCCGAGGTGAGCAGCGGCACGATCTTGCGCGCGCGCAACTCCAGCAGATCGCGGGTCAGATCGCGCCACGCCGCCGCCCGCGCCGGGTCTGACGCGGGATAGGGGCGCGAGGCCTCCAGCGCCTCCGGGCCGGTGGGGTCGGGCATTCCCGACAGGTCATAGCCGATGCGGGTCAACTCGGCGCCGCGGCCCTTGCGCACCGCCGCGCGCCCGGCCTCGTCGGGGGGATCGCAGAAGAACAGAAATGGTGCCGCACTGCCCTCTTCCTCGCCCATGAACAGCATCGGCACGAAGGGCATCAGCAAAAGCGCCGCATGCAGCACCCGCGCCGGGCCGTCGCCGATCAGCGAGATCAGCCGCTCGCCAAGCGCGCGGTTGCCGATCTGGTCATGGGTCTGATTGGCGTTGACGAAAGCGGTCCACGGCAGATGCGCGGCGGGCGCACCGCGCGGTTCTTCGGGGTGGGGCTGGCCCTCGTCCACCTGCCCGCGGCTCAGCGCCTTGGCGACATCGTCAAACGGATCCTCGGCAAAGCGGCTGTAATAGCCATGGGTCTCGCCGGTGACCGCCACATGCATCGCATTGTGCCAATCGTCGTTCCATTCGGCGTCGAACCCGGCCTCGCGCAGATGCGGCAGGTTGCGCTCGTCCTCGCAGATGAGGTGGACCGGGCGCCCGAGGTCCAAAGCGTGGATCTCGGCGGCAAGCTGGCGCATGAAACGCTGGTCCTGCCCGTCGCGGATTTCATGCACCGCGTCGAAGCGAAACCCGTCGAGCCGGTACTCCCGCAGCCAGCCCAAGGCGGCGTCACGGAAAAACGCCTGCACCTCGGCCCGCTCAAAGGCGATGCCATCGCCCCAAGGCGTCGGGCGCTGGTTGAAGAACTCGGGCGCGTAGCTGGGGAGCAGATTTCCGAAGGGGCCGAAGTGGTTCATCACCAGATCGAGGATCACCATCATGCCAAGGCTTTGGGCCCGCGCCACCAGATCGCGCAGATCGTCGGGCGTGCCATAGGCCGGATGCGGCGCGCGGATCAGCACGCCGTCATAGCCCCAGCCGCGGCGTCCGGCGAATTGCGAGACCGGCATGATCTCGATGGCGGTGATGCCAAGGCTGGCAAGCTCCGGCAGGCGTCGGGCGGCGGCGGCGAAAGTGCCCTCGGGGGTGAAGGCCCCCACGTGCAACTCAAAGATCACCGCCTCTTCGAGCGGCCGCCCCTGCCACGGCGTGCCCCAGTCGTAGCGCGCGGGATCGACGGTGAGCGATGGCCCCTCGACGCCGCCAAGCTGGGCGCGCGCCGCCGGGTCCGGCACATCCCGCCCGTCGATCCTGAAGAGATAGGCCATGCCAGCCCGCGCCGGCACCCGCACGCTCCAGACCCCCGCCTCGCTGCGCATGGCGATCTCGCGGCCCTCAAGCAGCAGTTGCACGCGCCGCGCCTTGGGTGCCCAGAGGCCGAAGGACCACAGGCCATCCCCGTCCGCATGAGCGCCCCACCGCGGCTGCATGGTCAGACCCCTCCCGCGCCCGCAGCGCCGCCGCGATCGCGCAGCACCGCCACCGATTGCGCCCCCACGGTGATCTCGGGTCCGGGGCGCTCTGCGCAGGTGATCCCGTCGCGTCCATTCTCGTCACGTCCGGTGTCGAGGATAAGCTCCCACGCCCCCTCGGGCAGGGTGAACGTGCAGGCCTCGCCGCCGTTGATCAGGATCAGCAGATCCGGGCAGTCTTCCTGATGGTGCCGCAGCCCCATGGCGAAAAGCCCGCCGTCCTGCCAATCACGCTCGGACATCTCGCGCCCCTCGGGATGCAGCCAGATGCTCTCGGTCGCCTCGGGGCGCGGCCAGAACCCATAGGGCGCCAGATGCCCGCGCCATTCACGGCGCAGCGCGGTCAGCGCCGAGACCGCCTCGACCAGCCCCGGACGCGCCCCCTCCCAGTTGATCCACGTGGTCTCATTGTCCTGACAATAGGCGTTGTTGTTGCCGCTTTGGGTCTGGCCCATCTCATCGCCCGCCAGCAGCATCGGCACCCCATGCGACAGGAACAGTGTTGCCAGCATGCCCTTCACCCGCCGCGTGCGCGCGGCAATGATGCCGGGATCGTCGGTGGCGCCCTCATGGCCCATATTGTCCGACAGATTGTGGTTGTGGCCGTCGCGGCCATCCTCGCCGTTCGCCTCATTGTGCTTGTCGTTGTACGAGACCGTATCCCAAAGGGTGAACCCGTCATGGGCGGCGATGAAGTTGACCGAAGAGGTGGCCGGGCGGTGCGAGTGGTTGAACTGCACCGGGCTGCCCATCAGCCGCTCCGAGAGGCCGCCAAGCTTGCCCGGCTCGCGCTTCCAGAAGCCGCGCACGTCGTCGCGGAACTTGTCGTTCCACTCGCGGAACGGCCACGGGAAGCCGCCCACCTGATAGCCGCCCTCGCCCACGTCCCAAGGCTCGGCGATCAGCTTGATCTGGCTCAGCACCGGGTCTTGCCGGATGGCGTTGAAGAAGGCGCCCTCGCGCTCGAACCCATCGGGCTCGCGCGCCAGCGTCGAGGCCAGATCAAAGCGGAAGCCGTCGACGTGAAAGGCCTCGACCCAATAGCGCAGGCTGTCCATCACCATACGCAGCACCATCGGATGCGCGACGTTGAGCGTGTTGCCGGTGCCGGTGGTGTCAAAGCCGTGGCGGCGGTTCTCGGGCGACAGCAGGTAGTAGCTGGCGTTGTCGATGCCCTTGAACGACAGGGTCGGGCCAAGCTCGTTGCCCTCGGCGGTGTGGTTGTAGACCACATCGAGGATCACCTCGATCCCGGCGGCGTGGAAGCGTTTCACCGCGGCGCGCACCTCACGCACGTCCTCGGTGGCCAGATAGGTGCGGTTCGGCGCAAAGAACCCCAGCGTGTTGTAGCCCCAGTAGTTGCGCAGCCCCTTCTCGATCAGATGCCGGTCCTGCACCATGGCGTGGATCGGCAGCAGTTCGATGGTGGTGACGCCAAGCTTTTGCAAATGCTCGATGATCGGGTCAGAGGCGAGCGCGCGGAAGGTGCCCCGGTCGGCCTGCACCACGCCGGGATGGCGCATGGTCAGGCCTTTCACATGCGCCTCATAGATCACCGTGTCGCGCCAGCGCACCTGCGGCGCGGCATCCGCCTCCCAGTCGAACACCGGGTCGGCAACCACGGCCTTGGGCATGAAAGGCGCGCTGTCTCGGGTGTCGAGATCGAGATCCGAGCCGCCCACCGGATAAGCAAACAGCGCATCGTCCCATGTCAGCTGACCGCGCATCGCCATGGCGTAAGGGTCGAGCAACAGCTTGTGCGGGTTGAAGCGATGGCCGCTTTCCGGCTCGAACGGCCCATGCACCCGGTAGCCATAGGCCTGCCCCGGCCCGAGGTCGGGACAATAGCCAAAGAAGATGCCGCCCTCGGCGCGGGGCAGCTCCAGCCGGGTCAGCTCCTGCGCGCCAGCCTCGTCGAACAGGCACAGCTCGACGTTTTCCGCATGGTCGGAGAAGAGCGCGAAGTTGGTGCCCTCGCCGTCGAAGCGGGCCCCAAGCTGGTCCGGTCGGGACCGGGCTGGGTCGATAGAGACGTCACGCGGATCGATCATGTCAGCCTTCCAAGCTGGTGAGAGCGGTCATCCGGGGCACCCGCTGGATCGGGGCCCTTGGTGTGGTCTTGCGCAGGGCGGCGTTGCGCCGGTCCATCATCTCGGCGGTGATCAGCAGCGTGCCCTCGGGGGTTCTGCGGAAGAAACGCGCATCCTCTTCGGCGTCATAGCCCGCGCGGAACCCATCCGGCAGCCGCACGCTAGAGCCGACGATGGCGTTCCTGATCTGGCAGCGCCTGCCGATCTTGCTGCCGGGCAGGAACACCGTGCCCTCGGCGATGCTGTCGATACAGTCGGTCTGCGCGCGCTGCATGGTCTTGGGCAGCGCCACCGGCGGCACCTCGGCGGCGAAATCAAGCTGCGCGCGCCGGTAGGCGTCGAGCGAGCCCACATCGCGCCAATAGGCGCTCTGGCCGTCGCTACCGTCGGGCAGCCGGTAGACCGACAGCGCCGCCTCGCGCAGCGCCAGCGGCAGGATGTCCTGCCCGAAGTCATGCCGCGTGGTCGGGCGACCGGGCGCCTCGCGCAGCACTTGCTTGAGCCAGATCCAGTCGAACACATAGATGCCGGTCGAGGCCAGCGCCCGCTCGGTGTCGCCCTGCATCGGCAGCGGGTCGGCGGGCTTTTCGGCAAAGCCAAAGACCTCGCCATCCGCATCGCGATCGAAGATGCCAAAGCCGCGCGCCTGCGACAGCGGCACCGGCGTCGCCGCGACGGTGACCGGCAGGCCGTGCCCGCGGTGATGGGCGAGCAGCTGCTCAAGGTCGATGTCGAGCACATGATCGCCCGACAGCACCATGACGTCGCGCGGCGCATAGGCGTCGAGCGCGGTGATATTGCAGCGCAGCGCGTCGGCGGTGCCGCGATAGCCATAGGGGCTCAGAAATTCGCCGTCGCGTACCGAAATGCCTTTGGCAAAGCCATGCGCCCAATGCCGGTTGAGGTGCTGGCACAGGTCATTGGGGCGGTATTGCGTGGCAACGAACAGGCTTTCGAATTGCGCCCGCTCGGCTGCCGCCAGAATGAAATCGACGATCCGCCCCTCGCCGGATCCAAAGCTGAGGGCCGGTTTGCACTGCGCACTGGTGAGCTCAAAGAGGCGCGCACCGCGACCGCCCGCCAGCAGGAAGGGAAGGCACCGGGCGGTGCTCGGCAAGCTTTTGGAAATCCGCATGAACCATGGCCCTGTCAGGATGCTGAAATGCCCTGCGAAAGATGCGGTCCGCATCTCGCCGCAGCGGTGGTCGCAGTGGTGGTCGAAATGATCAGGCCGGCCGGATGATCCGCAGCAGGAACCCCCCGGCCCGGCTTTGGTTCCTGAAAATATCGGGCGCTTTTGTCGAATTCCGAAGGCCGGATATATCCGCCGCGGTTTTATTCAGAAGACGCTTCATTCCCGCACAAATGCAACGCCGGGATGCCTATTTGGAAAGCAGTCTATATGCGGGGGCCTATTCCGCCGTGGCGAGCGCTTTAATAAGGCAGCGCGGCCCGGATCAGCAGCGCCACCGCACCGACGCAGGCGACCCCGGCCAGCCAGAGCGCAAGGAACCACAAGAGCCGCTTGCCCAGCATCAGTGATAGCCCTCGGAGGGGTCGATCTTGCCGCGGAACACCCAATAGGCATAGGCGGTATAGGCAAGGATGATCGGGATAAGGATCACCGTGCCGACCAAGGCAAAGCCAAGGCTGCTGTCGGGGGCCGCGGCCGCGGCGATGGTCAGCGAGGGCGGCACGATCATCGGGTAAAAGCTGATGCCGATGCCGATGAAGCCCAGCACGAAGAACCCCAGCGCCGAGAAGAACGGCAAATGATCGCCGCCGCCGCGCAGCCCTTTCCACAGCCCCGCCGCGCAGAGCAGCACAAGCACCGGCACCACCACCACAAAGGCGAGCGAGCCGCCGCTGAACCAGCGCTGGAAATAGACCTCGTCCTGCAGCGGGGTGAAGACCGACACCAGCCCGAGGAATACCAGCGTCGCCAGTCCCAAAGGCTGCGCGATGCGGCGCATCTTGTCGTGGATGTCACCCTCGAGCTTCATCACCAGCCATGTGGCCCCCAGCAGCGCATAGCCCGTGGCCACCGCCAGCCCGGTCAGAAGCGAGAAGGCCGACAGCCAGTCCCACCAGCCGCCCGCATAGCCGCGGTTCACCACCTTGATGCCCTGCACCAGCCCGCCAAGCGCCATGCCCTGCGAGAAGGCCGCCACCAGCGAGCCGCCGAAGAAGGCGAAATCCCACAGCCGCTTCCAGCGCTTGGTACGCCAGCGGTACTCGAAGGCCACGCCGCGAAAGATCAGCGCCAGCAGCATCAGGATGATCGGCACGTAAAGCGCCGGCATGACCACCGCATAGGCCAAGGGAAAGACCGCAAACAGCCCGCCGCCGCCCAGCACCAGCCATGTCTCGTTGCCGTCCCATATGGGCGCCACCGAGTTCATCATCACGTCGCGGTCCTGCTCGGTCTTGGCCAGCGGAAACAGGATGCCGACGCCAAGATCGAACCCGTCGAGGATCACATAGACCAGCACCGCAAAGGCGATGATCCCGGCCCAGATGAAGGAAAGCTCCAGTCCGAACATGTCAGTCGCTCCTCTGGTCACGGGGCTGCGCGGGGCCCGGCATGATCCCCGCCGTGCGGATCGGCCCGTCGCGCAGGCCAAGCCGCGGCGTGTCGGGCGCTTTGCGCATCATCCGCAGCAGGTAAAAGGTGCCCGCCCCGAAGACGAAAAAATACACCACGACAAAGCCGATGAGCGAGGTGGTCAGCGCCGGCAGGTCGAGCGGCGAATGGCTGTCGGAGGTGCGCAGCAAGCCATAGACCGTCCACGGCTGCCGCCCGACCTCGGTGGTGATCCAGCCCGCCAGCACCGCGACAAACCCCGTCGGCCCCAGCGCGACCGACGCGCGCAGCAGCCACGGGTCGTGGTAAAGCCAGCCGCGCCAGCGCGCCCAGAGGCCCCAAAGCCCGAGGCCAAGGAAGGCAAAGCCAAGCGCCACCATCACCCGGAACGACCAGAACACGATCCAGACGGGGGGCTGATCCTCGATGGGAAATTCCGACAGCGCGGGGATCTGCCCCTCCCAGCTGTGGGTGAGGATCAGCGAGCCCAGATGCGGGATCTCCAGCGCGTAATCCAGCTCTTGGTTTTCCTGATCGGGGATCGCGAAGAGCACCAGCGGCACGCCGCCCTCATGGCTTTCGAAATGCCCCTCCATGGCGGCGATCTTGGCGGGCTGATGTTCCAGCGTGTTGAGCCCGTGCTGGTCGCCCGCGAAAATCTGGATCGGCGCGACGATCACCAGCATCCACATGGCCATGGACAGGCTCTTTTTCGACACCGGATGCCCCGGCGTCTTCAGCAGTTGCCACGCCGAGGCCCCGCCCACCACAAGCGCCGTGGTCAGATAGGCCGCCAGCACCATATGCACCAGCCGGTAGGGGAAGGAGGGGTTGAAGACGATCTGCCACCAATCCTCGGGCACGAACTGGCCGTTCTCGGCGATCGAGAACCCGGCGGGCGTGTGCATCCAGCTGTTCACCGCAAGGATCCATGTGGCCGAGATCAGCGTGCCGAAGGCCACCATAAAGGTCGCAAGCATGTGCAGCCCGTCGCCCACCCGCTGCCGCCCGAACAGCATTATGCCCAGAAACCCCGCCTCGAGGAAGAAGGCGGTCAGCACCTCATAGGCCATCATCGGCCCGACCACCGGCCCGGCCTTGTCGGAAAACACCGACCAATTGGTGCCGAACTGATACGACATGACGATGCCCGAGACGACGCCCATGCCAAAGGCGACCGCGAAAATCTTCTTCCAGTAATTGAACAGCGACAGGTAGCGCCCGTCTCGCGTCCACAGCCACGCGCCGTTGAGCACGGCAAGATAACTGGCCAGCCCGATCGAGAAGGCGGGGAAGATGATGTGGAACGACACCGTAAAGGCGAATTGAATCCGGGCGAGGACTTCTGCGGACACTTCTGCGGTCATGGGCACTTCCGTCGAAGGTGTGGCTTTTATCTGAGCTAGCCCCGCCCGCGTGGATGGCAATCAGCGCGCCAAGGAGCGCATCTGTTCAATGGCTTCAAGAGATCGCGCTGCGGGGCTCTGCTCTTGCTGTGGGATTACTGCGGGGATTACGCGGCAGCCCCCGCTTTGGATCACTTTTCCGCCGAGAGTTCTGCCGCAGCCCGGGCGCGGCAAAACGCGCGTTGCGCGGGCTTGCCATCGCGCAGAACATAGACACAAAGTGCATCTTCAGAAGACGGAACCAAAGCCCGCCCTCGGGCTTTCAACATACGGTGCCCGGAGCAACCGGGCCAATCTGAACGAGGAAAAGCGCATGTTCGGCAGCTTGTTCTTAAACGTGGCGCAATGGCACGAAGCGGCCATGGCCGGGACCGAGGTGATGATCTCGGCAGCCACCGTCGTCCAGCTTCGGACCATGCAGATGGCGACCGGCGCCATGGCCCCCGCCGAAGCCGCGCGGATGATCGTCGAGAAACCGTCGGCCTTCGCCAGCGCCAGCGAAAACTACCTGCGCGCTCTGGCTTCGAACCGGGGCTATGCGGCGGCAACCCTTGCCGGGCTCGCGCCCTACCAAAGCGCCACCAGCGCCAACGCCAAGCGCCTTTCGGGTCTCGACGCGCAGGAAGCCTAAGTCACGGGCTCAGCGGGAATTTCACGCTCCACGTCAGACCCTCGCTCGAGTAGTCCGCCTCGATCTCGCCGCTGAGCGTGGATTGCAGCATCGCGCCGGTCAGCGTCGAGCCAAAGCCCTTGCGCGAGGGCGGCAAAACCGCCGGGCCGCCGCGCTCGCGCCAGACGATCTGCAACTCGGTGCCGTCCGGGGAAACCTGCCACGCGATCGTCAGCTTGCCCGCCTCATTCGACAGCGCGCCATATTTCACCGCGTTCGTGGTCAGCTCGTGGAACGCCAGCGCCAGCGATTGGGCCGCCGAGGCCGGGATCACCACATCCGGCGCGCCGCGCAGAATGATCCGCGTGCCGATCAGCTCGGCAAAATGCGGCAGTTGCGAGCGGACCAGCGCCTCAAGTTCGATGTCCTGCCAGCTGCGCCGCACCAGAAGATCCTGCGCCGCCGACATGCTCTCGAGACGGCTCTGGAACACCGGCAGGAAATCATCGGGCCGCGAGCGCGCCGTCTGCCGCGAGATCGCCAAGATCAGCGAGACGAGATTCTTGCTCCGGTGGTTGAGCTCATGCAGCAGCGCGTCGATGGTCTCCTGCGCCTTGCGCGCCTCGGTGACATCCTCGACGATGGCGGCCAGCCCGGACACACGGCCCGCAGAGCGGATCGGAAAGAAATGCTCTTTCCAATAGCGCCGCTCGGAGGGCCGGGCCGGGGTGCAGCCCGAGATCTCCACATCGCGCTTGGCGACGCCGCTGTTCAGGATCTCTTGCAGCAGGCTGGTTACGCCGTCGATATCGACCACCTCGGGCAGCAGTTCCTTGGGGGTCTTGCCGATGTGCACTTCGGGCGCCAGACCGTTCATCTCGGCCAGCAGCGGGTTGATCTTCACGAACCTCAGATCGCGGTCCCAGATGCCGATGCCCACGGGCGCGTCGTTGAACAGCGCGTCGATCACATCCGCCTCTTCCATGCGCCCGTCGCCGCGCGCCGCCGGAGCCGCGCCTTGGCCTGCGGAAAAGGTCGAGGCATCGACCACATCGGTCACATCCGTCTCGACCCCCGAAAGCTTGACCGCAGCCCCCGTCGCATCGCGGACCACCACGCCCCGATCCAGCACAAAGCGCAGCCGTCCATCGGGGCGCACGATGCGGAACCTGTGCTCAAAACGCTCGGCCTTGGCGCAGACCTCCGCCATCTCTTGGCGGATGCGGGCGCGGTCCTCGGGGTGCACCGAGGTGAAGAACCCCTCGCCGCGATCCGGGGCCTGCGTCAGCCCATAGAGCGCCAGCAGGCCCTTGCTCCACAGCAGCCGGTCGCCGGAAAGATGCCACTCATAGCTGCCCGTCCCCGGGATGACCTCGTCAATATCCAGCACGGTTTGTTCCAAAGTGCCCCCTCGGCTGTTCTCCAGAACTCCATCTGTGGTCGCGGCGGTGCCAAATAAAGGCCAGCGCGAAATTTGACCCTAGCTGCAATCATGTGGGGTAAAAAGGACGGAGTTGCGTCAACCCGCAATTTCACGCGAGCGTTAAAAGCGCTGCCCGCGAATGCACCGAACAGACCCGAACACAGACCGGGCGCGGCCCGGCACCGGCGGTCGGTTTGAGTGTTTCCAGTCTCTGCAAAGCCTACTAGGGTCAGCCGCGGATGGAGGGACCCGATGACCAAGCTGCTGAGCCTCAACGATTTTGAAACCCCGGCCCGGCGGCGCCTGCCGCGGCCGCTCTTTGGCTATATCTCCGGCGGCACCGAGACCACCGCCGCCCGCGCCGACAATCGCGCGGTGTTTTCGGAACACCGTCTGGTGCCCCGCGTGCTGCGCGGCGTCGAGGGGCGCAGCCTGACCCATCCGCTCTTTGGCCGCGACTGGCAGGCGCCTTTTGGCATCGCGCCCATGGGGATCGTCGCGCTGATGGCGCGCGACGGCGATGTGGCCATGGCCCGCGCCGCGCAGGCTGAGGGCATCCCCTATTGTCTCAGCGGCTCGTCCCTCACCCCGCTCGAGCGGGTGCGCGAGGCCAATCCCGACGGCTGGTTTCAGGCCTATCTGCCGGGCGAGGATGACCGCATCCGCGCGCTGATCGAACGGGTGCGCAAGGCGGGCCACGAGACGCTCGTGCTCACCGCCGACACCGCCGTTCTGGCCAACCGCGAGAACAACATCCGCTCGGGCTTTTCCACGCCGCTGCGCGTCTCGCCGCGGCTGCTGTGGGATTTCGGCCTGCGCCCGCGCTGGGTGTTCGGCACCTTCCTGCGCGGCCTGATGACCCACGGCATGCCGCATTTCGAAAACTCCTTTGCCGAGCGCGGCGCGCCGATCGTCTCGCAGCGTGCGGCGCGCGATCACGGGCGCAAGGACCATCTGAACTGGCAGCATGTGGCGCTGATCCGCGATCTGTGGAAGGGGCGGCTGGTGATCAAAGGGCTGCTCTCGCCGCTCGATGTGGCCGAGGCACGCAAGCTGGGCTGCGATGGCGTCATCCTGTCGAACCACGGCGGGCGGCAGCTTGATTACGCGATCAGCGGCGTGCGCGCGCTGTCGGTATCGCGTGAGGAAGCTGGCAGCATGGCACTGATGGTCGACGGCGGCATCCGGCGCGGCACCGATGTGGTCAAGGCGCTGGCGCTGGGGGCGGATTTCGTCTGGGTCGGGCGGCCCATGCTTTATGCCGCGGTGATCGGCGGCGAGGCCGGCGTGACCAAGGCGATCGGCATTCTCAAGCACGAGCTGCACCGCGACATCGGCCTGCTGGGGCTGATGAGCCCCACCGAGGTGTCGGCGGCGCATCTCGAAACCCCACCGCCGCCGCGCGGGTGAGGCGCGGCCAGAGGGGTGTCGCACGGGGGCTTTGGGCGCTGCAAACACAGCTTCTGATTTTTCGTTGCCGCTGTGGAAACAATCAGAAGTAAACTGCACGCCAAACAGGCAAGGATATTTACAGACTCATAAGGATTGTGCTTTGCTCCTCAAATGAGCCCTGCAGGGGCGCAAGATTTAGATTTCTGCGGTTTCTTTTCGCGCGGCCAATTTCCGGCCAGCCCATGGGACACCGTTCATTAAAGGCGCGGCCCTGCACCGTAAGTTACTGATTACAAATAATTTTTGTGAGGAACTATGAAGTATCTTGTTGCTGGTGTCGCCGCCGTGTCGCTGTTGTCGGCCTGTGGCGGAGGTGGAAGCGGTTCAAGCAGTTCCACCGATCTCTCTGATTTCGTTTCATTCATCGAAAATGGCTCTGCCGACGGCACCTATGCGGCCAGCGGCATGGGCATATCGACCCATTACGTCACCAATGCCGACGGAACGGTGACCTCGGTCGAAACGCCGGTCTCGGACCGCGAGGTCGACGCCTCGCTGACCTTCGAGGATGGCGAGCTGGACGCGGTCAGCGTCGAAACCCCCGATGGCACGCTCACCTTCTCGCGCAGCGCGGGGGACACTTTCATCCTGCAAGAGGGCGCGATCACCGCGGTCAGCCCCGACGGCGACAGGGTGATGGTTGCCGCCGATCCGTTCCAGCAGCGCTATGAGTACCAAAGCTACGGCACATGGCAGACCGGGCTGACCGGCACCACGCGGCTGGCGGGCGCAGGCTCGATCGGCGCGCGCACCAGTGCCAGCCAGATGCCCAGCAGCGGCACCGCCAGCTACTATGGCGACAGCACCGGGCAGGTGTTCACCGATGGCGCGGTGGCAGTGACCACCTCTTATATCGCCGTGGACACCGATTTCGACACCGTCGAGGTCTATAGCTCGGAAACCATCACCGCCGATCCGATCACCGGGGTGATCACCGGGTCGCGGCCCGATCTGGACTTCTACGCAGAGGGCAGCGTTTCCGGCACCGGCTTTGCCGCAACCATGGACACGGGCACGCTGACCGGCACGGTCGACGGGCAGTTCTATGGCCCGGATGCGGCTGAGGTGGGGGGCACCTTCTCGGGGACCTCCGCCGACAGCACCTATATCGGCGCGTTCGGCGCCATCCAGTGAGTGTGGCCCGCATAGGCCCCCGTGCGGCGGCGCGCCGCACGGTCCTGCCCCGCGTCGCCACGCTTGCGCTTCTGGCGCTGCTTGGCGGCGGGCTTGTGGCTGGCACGGCGCGGGCGCAGGACATGGCCCCCGCCGCCACCCCAGAAGCCACCCCCGCCCCCGCGCAGATCGAGGCGAGTTTCCAGCAGGCGATGACCACCCGCGACCCCGAGGCGGCGGTGCGGCTGCTGCGCCGCATCCTCGCGCAGGATCCGGGGCTGGTGCGGGTGCGTCTTGAACTGGCGCGCGCGCTCTTCGAGGCCGGGCAATATGCCCGCTCGCGTGAACAATTCCGCATCGTGCTCTCCAGCCCCGACCTGCCGCCGCAGGTGCGCGACAACGTGCTGCGCTTCATGCGGGCGATCGACGAAAAGCGCGGCTGGCGCGCCGAATACAGCATCGGACTGCGCGCGCCGCGCGGTGCCGGGCGCAGCTATGACACCGACAAGTTCGATTTCGACCTCGGCGACGGCCCCCTGCCCTTCGTGATGAACCGCCCCGATCCGCCGCTGACCGGGCTGGCGCTGAGCGGCGCGGCGCGGCGGCAATGGCCGCTGGCCACGCGCATGGGCGGCGCCACGCTCACCGCCTATCTGCGCGGCGCGGGCGAGATTTACGAGACCGAGGGCGACATCTTCGACGAGGCCAGCGCCGAGCTGGCCGCCGGTCTGCAGTTCACCTGGCCGCGCAGCACCGCCTATCTCGAACTGCTGGCGGGCACCGATTACGACGCGTGGGAGATGACCGAAGAACGCCTCGGGCTTGGCGCCGGGATCAGCTGGCGCAGCGCCTCGGGCCTGACCACCGCGCTCGAGGCCGAGCTGATGGACGTCACGCTTGGCGGCTTCGAGGGCGAGGATGTCACCCGCGCCAGCGCCAGCGCCACGGTGATCAAGCCGCTTGGCGGGCGGGCGCAGATCGCCGCCAGCCTCTCGCTGCAGCATCAGGCGGCGTGGCGCGACGATCTTTCCTATGATTACGCCGAACTGCGCCTCGGCGGGCGCACCGAGGTCGGCGGCGGCTTTCTGCTGGAGCCGTCGGTCTATGCGCTGGCCTTCGAGCAGGTGGCGGCGGGCGCGGGCTTTTCCGAGACCCGCTCCGAACGCGAATACGGGCTGGAGCTGCGCATCGACAAGACCGACACATTCGTCTTTGGCCGCCTCACCCCCTATGTCGAGATCGCGGCGGCGCGGCGCAACAGTTCGATCGACGCATACAGCTATCGCGAGTTGCGCATCGGGGCGGGGCTGAGCAGCGCGTTCTGATCCCCGCTGCTCCCCCTGCCCCGTTGATCCCCCCTGCCCCGCCGCAGGTCACTCGCCCGCGACGCTTTTGCCCGCCTGCGAGCGCAGCCAGCCGCCCATGCCGCGCAGCCGTTCCTCGGCGACGGTCCCAAAGCCGATGGCATGCAGATAATCGCGCACCAGCCCGCTGCCCGGCTCCACCGCCACCGCCACCCCTGCGGCCTCCAGCGCCTCGGCGTAGGCGGCACCGCTGTCGCGCAGCGGATCATGCTCGGCCAGCGCGATATAGGCCGGCGGCAGCCCGGCGTGCGAGGACGCCAGAAGCGGCGCAAGCTGCGGGTCGCGGGTGCGCTGCCGGATGTCGGGGCAATATTGCTCCTGCGCCGCCATCAGCTGGTCGAGCGTCCACAGCGGCCCCTCGCGGTTGACCTGCGCCGAGGGCCGCGTGATGTCGAAATCGCAGATCGGATAGATCAGCAATTGCGCCGCCAGCGGCACGCCCGCGTCGCGGCAGCGCAGCGCGGTGACCGCCGCGAGGTTGCCGCCCGCGCCATCGCCGCCGATCGCCAGCTTGGCCGGGTCGATGCCCAGCATCTCGTGCTGCGCCTTGGCCCAGGCGACCACCGCGCCGATCTGCTGCAGCGCCGCCGGATAGGGCGCCTCGGGGGCCAGCGCGTAATCGGCCGAGATCACCAGATAGCCCGACAGCGCCGCCAGCCGGGCGGTGATGTTCCAATGGGTCTCGGGGCTGCCCTGCCGCCATGCGCCGCCATGCAGATAGATCAGCGCCGGCAGCGGCTCGGGCCCCTCGGGGCGGAACAGGCGCACGCGCACCGGCTCGGCCTCGCTGTCGATCCAATGCTCCTCGTCGGTCTCGACCCCCTCGGGGCTGGGCAGCCGCAGCGAACGCGAGACCGACTCGAAATGCAGCCGCCGCGTCGCCGCATCGCCATCGGTCGGAAGGCTCGCCCATGTGGCCTCCCATGTCTCGCGGAAGCGGTAGATGTCGGGATGGATCACCCGCGTCTCGGCAATGGGCTTGGCCGAGGCTTCCTCGACCGACAGCCCCGGTTTCATCACGAAGCGCAGCATCATGTCGCCCACATGGCGGCGCAGCTGCTGCTGGCCCTTGGGGGTGAAAAGATCATCGCCGAACAGGCTCGCGAAGGTCGCCCGGTTCGACACGTTGAACACCGCCAGCGCCGAGATATGCCAATGCAGCTCCAGCGCGGTCAGCCCGCGGCGGAACAGCCCGGCGGCGCAGCCGCGCTGATAGATCTCGTCCAAGAGCCGGATCGCCGAGATATTCTGCCCCGCCATATCGCCATCGCTTTGCATGTGGCGCGCGTCATGGATGTTCTCGACCATCACCAGCCGGACGAAATCGCGGTCTTCGGCGTGGTGGTCAAAGGTGAACTCCGCCAGCCGCCGCAGCGCCTCCACCGGGTGCAGGCTGGCCAGTTCCAGCTCGTCCTCGGCGCCGCGCATCCGCGAATAGGCCTCTTGCAGCACCGCCCGGTACAGCCCCTCCTTGTCGCCGAAGTAATAGTAGATCATCCGCTTCGAGGTCTCGGTGCGCGCCGCGATGTCGTCGATCTTTGCCCCGGTCAGCCCGTGGGCGACAAAGGCCTCGCGCGCCACTTTGAGGATATTGGCGCGCACCGCCTCGGGGTTCTGCTTCCAGTTGCGCCGCGCCCGGCTGTCACCGTTCGGTCCGGGCTCGCGTTTCTTCACGCTGACGTCCTCCATCAAATGTTCTCCAATCAAATACTGCGACCGCAGACTCGGGCTCCCTGTCCGAGCCGGGCCCTTATGGGACCCGAAGATGCCGCTCTCCGCGCGCAGGCGGGCCCGTCGAAGGGCGGCAGGCAATCGGCTGCGGTGACGTCTGGTGGTCCGGTTAAATGGTCCGGGGCACGCTGAAATTAAGGTTATGAACGGGTTCGTACAAAGTAAGATCGGTCAAACGGGTTTGGTCCAGAAGACCTCCGCCGCCCTCTTTTCGCCCCATAAACGCGGGCGAGTCACAGCGGGCGCGGACTGCTGTGATGCCACCAGATTTGCGCGGTGGCTACCCTAAAGTATATCGAAAATCGGCGCCGACAACGAGAGCGTTGCGCGATTGTGACCGCCGCGAACAAAGCGCGACAGGGTTTTTGCCCCGAAATGTCCCGGGCTGCCCGCGGCTTGGGCAGCGCGCCGAAAGCCTCCCCTCAGCCGTGCCGCCCGGTGTCTTCGGCGGCGAGCGCATCCGGTCGGCAGGTCTGCGCCTTGCAAAAAGCAACACCGTGATGCGCGACCACACGTAAAGAGCACCCCAATAACTTGTGCCTCGCCGAAAGCTGCCTAAGCTCTCAGATGTGGTTAATGACATGTGTGGTTATTGAAAGGTGTAACATGCTCGCGTCTCAGCTTTCTCGCTTGGCAACGGAATACACTTTTGAGCGCGCGAAGCCGTTCAGCGGATCATCCTTCGGCGACTTCGTTCGGCATGACATCGCGATTGAGGCCAAAAAGCTTCTTACGTTCTGGCCCTTTGATCTGAAGGTTACCGCCAGCGTCGGCAGAGGCGTTTGGGCGTCCGTACCGTGGCTTGGCTTTTTTGACCCGCTGATCACCGAGAGCGCCACAAAAGGGTTCTACGTGGTCTATTTGATCAATCCCGACGCGCAGACATTCACGCTGTCGATGAACCAAGGCACGACGTCGATCTACAATGACTTTGGCCAAGCCCGTGGGCGCGAAGTACTCAAGCGAAGAGCGCGAGACATGGCTGATCGTGTGCCGGAGTTCGCAAAGCAATTCTCGGAAGCGCCGATTGACCTGGGCTCTGACGCTGATCTGCCGGCCGGTTATGAAGCAGGGCATGCGTTCGGCAAAACGTATCAGGCCTTCTCTTGCACGGATGACGAGATCAGGCAGGACCTTCATCAAATGCTCCTCGCCTACGAAACGCTTGTAAACCGCGGCGGCACGACGCCGAGCGAAGCAATGCAAGAAGAAGCAGGAGGAAAAACGATCGAGGAAACCCGGCGTTACATCCTCTCGCGGCGGATCGAACGCTCATCGAAAGTCCGCAAAGACGTCCTCAAGTCCAAACCGCCTCTCTGCGAGTGCTGCGGCCTCGACCCAAAGCTAGATTACGGCTTCAAAGGCCCAGCCCAAGAGATGCCGCTTGATGTGCATCATGCAGCACCTTTACGGGGCCTCGCCGAAGGAGAAACCCGCCGCTACCGCGTGCCAGAAGATTTCATGGTTCTCTGCCCGACATGCCACCGGATGATTCACAAGCTGGATGATCCATCCGACCTGGCGAAGCTGAAACAAAAGCTGCGCTTTAAGATTGCACGCGAAGTGGCGTACTTCACAGCCTAGGGGAGTTGGAGAGCCCCCTCCCCTCAGCCGTGCCGCCCGGTGTCTTCGGCGACGGCGAGGCTTTCGTTGCCCGACAGCGCCCAGCGGGTCAGCGGGCGGGCCAGCGCGATCAGCACCAGCCCCGCCACCGCGCTGCCGGTGAACAGCCCGTTGAACAGCCCCGGCAGCTCCGAGGGCGTCTCGGTGTCCATGCCCGCCGCCAGCAGCCCGGCGATCAGATTGCCGAGCGAAGCGGCGAGGAACCAAAAGCCCATCATCTGGCTGGTGAACCGCTCCGGCGCCAGCCGCGAGAAGGTCGACAGGCCCACCGGGCTCAGCAGCAGCTCGGCGCAGGTGTGGATGAAGAAGGTGCCGATCAGGAACAGCGCCGAGACCTGCACCCCGGTCATCGCCACTTTCGCCGCGGGCACCAGCAGCCAGAAGCCGAGGCCCACCAGCACCAGCGCCAGCCCAAACTTCACAAAGACCGAGATCTCCCAGCCGCGGTCCTGCGCCCGCGTCCAGAACCATGCAAAGAGCGGCGTCAGCAGGATGATGAACGCCGGGTTGAGGTTCTGGAACCACGAGGCCGGCACTTCAAAGCCCATCAGGTCGCGCCGGGTCAGCTCGGCGGCGAAGATCGACAGCGACGAACCCGCCTGCTCGAAGCGCGACCAGAAGAGCGCGGCGGCGACAAACAGGATCGCCAGCACGATCATCCGCTTCTTCTCGTCCCCCGACAGCTCGCCCGCGATGTAGATGTTGAGAAAAAAGCCCACCGCCACCGTCACGATCAGCACGCCGGTGGCCTGCGCCACGCCCTCGGCGCTGCGCACGTCCAGCACCCCGGCGGCGATCAGCGCGCCAAGGATCAGCACCACCGCCGCCGACAGCCCAAGGCTCACCAGACGGTCGCGCCCCGCCCCCGCCGGGTCTTTCTGCGGCGGGCGCGCGCCCTTGCCGCGCAGCGAGCCGCGCCCGGCGTGCAGGAAGTTCAGCAGCCCCAGCAGCATCGCCACCGCCGCCGCGCCAAAACCGTAGTGCCAGCCCCAGACCTCGCCCAGATAGCCCGCGACAAAGCCGCCGAGGATCGCGCCGATGTTGATGCCCATGTAGAAGAACGAGAACCCGGCGTCGCGCCCGCCCACATCGTCCTTGGGGTAAAGCTCGCCGACCATGGTCGAGATATTGGGCTTCAGCAGCCCGGTCCCCAGCGCGATGCAGACCAGCCCGGCGAGGAATATCCACGCGGTAGAGCCCGAGATCGCCAGCAGGATATGCCCAAGGATGATCACCAGCCCGCCCACGGTGATCGCCCGCCGCGCGCCCCAGAACCGGTCGGCGATCCAGCCGCCGGGCAGCGCGAGGATATAGACCGCCGCCGAGTAGATGCCGTAGATCGCCACCGCCTCGGAGGTCTGCATCCCCATGCCGCCGGTCTCAACGGCGTCGATGAGGTAGAGCACGAGAATGGCGCGCATGCCGTAGAAGCTGAACCGCTCCCACATCTCGACGAGGAAAAGCGCGGGCAGCCCGGCGGGGTATCTGGCAAATCTGGACATGGAAAAGGCCTGAACCGGAAACAATGGCGCGAGACTAGCGCCCAAAATGCCACAGGGCGAGTAATTTGGCCATTTCTCGCGCGTGACGAGCGGCAGCCTGCCGACCGCGCCCCGCGCTGCCAGAGCCCGCCAGAGGACCGCTCAAGAAGGGCTCCCCAGAAGATGGCGTGCCACACTTCCCGGAAATATCCCCTAGGCGGCCAATTTTCGCCCCATTTCCCCCATTGGTTGTGAGCTGTCAGTGTGAGGGGTTGGACGATGATCAGTTCGCAGGTTACCGGGTTCACCGCGGCAGAGCAGCCGCTTGAGAGTGGCACCAATGTCGTGGCGCTGCGCGGCGCGCTGGCGCCGCAGTTCCAGCCCGAGCCCGACATCGACACAAGCCCCGACCTCGACACCCCCCGCGAAACCCTCAGCAGCCCCGGCCTGCTGGTGGTCGATCTCGACGGCACCTTGGTGCACACCGACACGCTGTTCGAAAGCTTCTGGTCCGCGCTTGGCCGCGACTGGCGCGGCGCGCTCGGCGCCGCCCGCGCGCTGCTGCAGGGCCGCGCCGCGGTCAAGCACAGCCTCGCCCAAGCCGCCGCTCTCGAGGCCGAGCATCTGCCCTATGACCGCGCGGTGCTGGCCTATATCGAGGCATGGCGCGCCGAGGGCGGCCGCGCGGTGCTGGTCACCGCCGCCGACCAAAGCATCGCCGATGCGGTCGCCGCCCATACCGGGCTGTTCGACGAGGCGCATGGCTCGGACGGGCAGACCAACCTCAAGGGCGCGCGCAAGGCCGCCTTCATCACCGCGCGCTGGGGTGCCAGCCGCTTTGCCTATATGGGCGATGCCAGCGCCGACCTGCCGATCTGGCAGCACGCCAGCCGCGCCATCACCGTGAACGCCCCCGCCGCGCTGCGCCGCCGCTCTGAACGTGTGGCGCAGCACACCGAACATATGCGCACCCGCGGCTTCGCGCTGCGCCCCTATCTCGATGCCCTGCGCCCGCATCAATGGCTGAAGAACCTGCTGGTCTTCCTGCCGATGCTGGCGGCGCATCAGATCTCCGCCGGCAGCCTCGGCCATGCGCTGGCCGCCTTCGCGTCGTTCTGCCTCGTCGCCAGCGCGGTCTATGTGCTCAACGACCTGCTCGACCTCAACTCCGACCGCGCCCACCCGCGCAAGCGCGCCCGGCCCTTCGCCTCGGGCCGCCTGCCGATCGCCCATGGTCCGGCGATGCTGCTGGCGCTTGGCGGCGGCGGGCTGGGGATCGCCATGGCCATGGGCCCGCAGATGCTGGCGGTGATGACCGGCTATATGACCCTGACCACCGCCTATTCGCTCTATCTCAAACGTGCGGCGGTGATAGATATCCTCGCGCTCGCAGGGCTTTACACCATGCGCATGGTGGCGGGCGCCGTGGCGCTCGGGATCGAGCTTTCCGCATGGCTCGCCGCCTTCTCGCTGTTCTTCTTCTTCGCGCTGGCGGCGGTGAAGCGACAGGCGGAACTCGTCGACCACAAGGCGCGCGGCAAGTCCGCCCCCGCCGGGCGCGGCTACAGCACCGAGGATCTGCCGATCATCACCATGGTGGGGCTTGGCTCGGGCTATCTGTCGGTGCTGGTGATGGCGCTTTACGTGACCTCGCCCGCGGTGCTGGCACTCTACTCGATGCCGCAGGCGCTTTGGGGGATCTGCGCGGTGCTGCTCTATTGGGTGACGCGCATGGTGCTGCTCACCCAGCGCGGCCAGATGCATGATGATCCGGTGGTCTTTGCCGCCCGCGACCGCGTCAGCCATCTTTCGGCGCTGGCGATCCTCGGCTTCGGCCTCTGGGCGGCGCTTGGCGAGACGCTCTGGGCCGCCCTGACGTGACCCGGCTGAGCCTGCCCACGCTGGTGCTGCGCTATGCGGGCTTTGCCCTGCTGGCGATGGCGGCCAACCTCGGCACGCAGCGCGCGGTGCTCGCCTCTGGCGACCCCGAGCAGCTGCTGCTGCCCGCCATCGCGCTTGGCACGCTGATCGGGCTGGCGGTGAAATACGCGCTCGACAAGCGCTGGATCTTCCACGACCGCGGCACCACGCCCGTGCCCCGGCAATTCGCCCTCTACAGCCTGATGGGCCTTGCCACCACGGCGCTGTTCTGGGGCACGGAAACCGCCTTCTGGCTGCTCTGGCACAGCGATGCGGCACGCGAGCTTGGCGCCGCGCTGGGGCTGACCGTGGGCTATGTGGTGAAATACCGTCTCGACCGGCGCTTCGTCTTTGCCGTAGCAATGACGGGTGAGGACAGCAACGAGACCCCGCGAGAGGGGCAGGAGCAGGCGGCGTGAAACTGACCGGTTGGGGGCGCTTTGCCCCGCGCGACACCGCGCTGGAGGCCCCGCGCGATGCTCAGGCATTGCGCGCCCTGCTCGCCCGACCCACAGCCACCGAAACAGCAGCCACCGACAAAGCACAGGGCGGCGCCATCGCCCGCGGCAACGGCCGCGCCTATGGCGATGCAGCGGTCGGCGCGCAGACCACGCTGTCGACCCGGCACCTCAATCGCATGATCGCCTTCGATGCGCAGAGCGGCCAGCTGGTGGCCGAGGCCGGGGTGCTGCTGTCGGATGTGATCGACGCTTTCCTGCCGCGCGGCTGGTTTCCCATGGTCACCCCCGGCACGCGCTTTGTCACCTTGGGCGGCATGGCGGCGGCGGATGTGCACGGCAAGAACCACCATCTGGACGGCAGCTTCCGCGCCTGCGTCGACTGGCTCGACCTGATGGGCCCCGATGGCGAGATCCGCCGCTGCAGCCGCACCGAGAATGCCGAACTGTTTGACTGGACGCTGGGCGGCATGGGGCTCACTGGGGTGATCCTGCGCCTCGCGCTGCGGCTGCGCGCGGTCGAGAGCGGCTGGATCGGCCAGACCACCCTGCCCTGCCCCAACCTCGATGCGGTGCTGCGCGGCTTCGAAGAGCATGAGAGCGCCCCCTATTCCGTGGCATGGATCGACTGCCTTGCCAGCGGCGGCGCGCTTGGCCGCTCGCTGCTGACGCTGGGCCACCATCTGCCGCGCGCCAAGCTTGAGGCCGCGCAGGCCGCCGACCCCTTCGCCAGCGCCAAACGCGGCGCCCACAAGCTGCCCTTCGATCTGCCGGGCTTTGCGCTCAACCGCCACAGCGTGCGCGGCTTCAACGCGCTCTACTACCGGCGGGGCTGCGCCGCCGCGGGCGCGGGCGTCACCGACTGGCAAAGCTATTTCTACCCGCTCGACGCGATCCTCGGCTGGAACCGCATCTATGGCCGCCGCGGCTTTGTGCAGTTCCAATGCGTGCTGCCCGACGCCAGCGCCCGCGCCGGGCTTGCCGCGCTGCTGAGCGCCACCGCCGAGACCGGCTGCGCCTCCTTCCTTGCGGTGCTGAAACGCTTTGGCGCGCAGGACGGCGCGTTTTCCTTTCCCATGCAGGGCTACACGCTGGCAATGGATTTCCCCGCCAGCCGCCGCGCGCTGGCACTGCTGGACCGGCTCGACGCCATCACCCTCGACCACGGCGGGCGCTTCTATCTGGCCAAGGATGCCCGGATGCGCGCCGAGACCCTGCACCGCGCCGATCCGCGCGCCGCCGATCTCGCCGCGCTGCGCGCCCGCGCAGGCATGGCCGCTCCGCTGCAATCGGCCCTTTCGCAAAGGCTTTCGCTATGACCTCTCTTCCCCCCGTCCTGATCCTCGGCGCGCGCTCGGACATCGGTCTGGCGGTGGCGCATCGCTTCGCCGCCGCGGGCCATCCGCTGCAACTGGCCGCGCGCCACGCCGACACGCTCGAGCCCGAGCGCGCCGATCTTGCCCTGCGCCACGGGGTGAGCGTGACCCTGCATGAGTTCGACGCGCTCGACACGGGCGGGCATGGCGCTTTTGTCGAGGCGCTGCCGCAGCTGCCCGGCATCGCCGTTTGCGCCGTCGGGCTGATGGGCACGCAAGAGCACAGCGCCGCCGAGCCCGAGGCCGCCATCGCGGTGCTGCGCAGCAATTTCGAAGGCCCCGCCATCATCCTCGCGCATCTCGCCAACCGCTTCGAGGCGCGCGGCTCCGGCACGCTGGTCGGCATCAGCTCGGTCGCGGGCGAGCGCGGGCGGGCGACGAATTACGTCTATGGCGCGGGCAAGGCCGGGTTCACCGCCTTCCTGTCGGGGCTGCGCAACCGCCTCGCCGGGCGCGGTGTGCAGGTGCTGACGGTGCTGCCGGGCTTTGTCGCCACCCGCATGACCGAGGGCATGGATCTGCCGCAAAAGCTCACCGCCGCCCCCGAGGAAGTGGCCGAGGCGATCTTCCGCGGCTGCAGCAAGGGCCGCGACGTGATCTATGTGCGCCCGATCTGGCGGGTGATCATGGCGGTCATCCGCGCCATCCCCGAGCGGGTGTTCAAGAAGCTGAGCCTCTGACCCCCCTGCCCTGCCCGCTTTAAGCCTCTCCAGCCGATCCAAAGCCTCGACCCAAGGACCCGCCCGATGCAAGACAGCTCCCCCGCCCTCGCCGAGACCGCCCTTCCCGGTGCCCGCGTCCCCGGCGAGCCGGTGCTCTTCCGCCTCAGTGCCATGAGCCGCGCGGTGCTGATGGCGATGCTGTTTGCGATGCTGCTCTTTGCCACGGCGCAGCATATGGGCGGGCTGTTCGGCAAGGACCCTCTGTTCCTCGATTTCAACGTTTTCTACATGGTCGGCGAGTATGTCTGGCAGGGCCGGGTTGCCGAGACCTATGATTTTGGCCTTTTCGCACCGGCGCAGGACGCGGTGAACGGGCCCGATCAGGGTTTCATGCCATGGACCTATCCGGCGCAGATGGACCTCTTCGTCGCGCTGCTGGCGCTGCTGCCGCGCTGGCTTGCTTATTTCGCCTTTGCCGCCGGGTCGCTGGCCGGATTCCTCTGGGTGCTGAAAAGGCTCGCCGGGGTGCATTTCGACGCCGCGCTGGTGCTGGTGCTGCCAGCGCTGATGGTGACGCTGCTGACCGGGCAGAACGGCATGATGACCGCCGCGCTGGTGGGCAGCTACGCGCTGCTGGCGCTGCGCGGCACCGGTTCTGGCTCTGGCACCGGTTCTGGATCGGCGGGCGTGCCGCTGGGGCTGATGGCGATCAAGCCGCATCTCGCCGTTGGCCTCGCCTTGCACGCGCTGATGACAAGACGCTGGAAGGTTCTTGCGGTCTCGGTGGCCGTCACCCTCGCCGCGGTCGCCGCCGCCACGCTGGCCTTCGGCCCCGGCATCTGGGCCGTGGTGGCGCAGAGCGCGCGGGACTCCGGCGCCTATCTGGCCGAGGGGCGCTATCCGCTGTTCCGCATGAGTTCGGTCTACGCCGGGTTGCGCAACTCCGGCGCCTCCGCCGATCTCGCCTTCGCCGCGCAGGCCAGCGTGGCGACGCTGGCGCTCGGGCTGGTGGCGGCGCTGGCGCTGCGCCGCTGGCAACCGCGGCGGCTGCTCGGCGTGGCGCTGCTGTCGAGCTATGCGGTGAGCCCCTACAACTACGACTACGACCTCTGCGCGCTGGGGATGGCGCTGGCGCTGCTGCTGCCCGACGCCGCACGTTTCGCCGGGGGCACCGGGAAGATCGCCCTCGCGGTCTGCTGCTGGAGCGCCTGCGGCCTCGCGGTTTTCGGCGCGTCGGTGCCCGGCCGGTTCGACAGCCTGATGGCCGCGCTGTCGATGCGCGGAGAGTTCCCCTCGATCGCCACGCTCGGCTATCTCGGGGCGTTCGGGCTGCTGCTTTGCTACGCCGTGAAGGGTGAGCGGGCCGCGCGCGCGGGGACATATTGATTTAACATAATACATGAAAGACGCCCGCTGTCCCCGCGGGGACAGTCACGGATTGAGCGCCCATGCCGGAGCATGAAGGGGCTCTGCCCCCGTCCGCCAAAGGCGGACTCCCCCGGGATATTTATGCCAAGAGGAAGGGCCGATGCCCTAGGTGTCCCCGCCGCTTCGTCTAGATGAAAATATCCCGGGGGAGGCCGCTGTGCGGCCGGGGGCGGAGCCCCCGTTTTCACCCCTGTCCCCGCGGGGACAGAGCGCTGAGCCCTGGGCCAGACCTGGGCCGCGCCGGGTCTCGAACTGGGTCTTGCACTGGGTTTTGCGCGGCACCACACAGGCACAAAAAAACCCCTGTCCCCACGGGGACAGGGGCGATGCCCTGCTGGCCATGACGCGCCGCGTCAGTCGTCGAGCGCCGCCATGAAGGCTGCCACCGCCGCCTCCAGCCGGTGCCGGTCGATGCTCGAGAAGTCCCGCTCCATCGCCAGCTCCACCTTGCCGTCGCGCGCCGCGCAGCGGACTGTCCCCGCGGGGACAGTGCAGCGCAGCGTCGTCTTGGCGGCGGCATTGGCGCTGGACCCTTTCGGCTTCGGTGCCGCCTTGGGCGCGGATTTCACCGCGTCGGTCAGCCGCGCCATCTCGTAATCCGACGAGACCTCGCCCTGCCCCGCCAGCATGGTTTTCAGCCCCGCCGAGAAACCCGGCTCGTCACCCATGCGCTTCACCAGATCGAGACCCAGCTGCCGCGAGATCGCCTCGGGGTGGCGCAGCTCGCCGCCGAGCTCTTCGAGCAGCGTGGCGAAATGGCGGATATAGCTGCGCTTCTGCCGCCCGGCGGAGGCGTAGAGCAGGGTGATCGCCTCTTCGATATCATCGGTGTCGGTGGCCGGATCGCGCGCGAAGCTCAGCGCCAGCTGCGCCATTTCGGCAAAGGAGATGCCGCGGCGCACGAGGTTCTCATCGACCATCTTGCGGTAGAGCCCCACCAGCGCCTCGCCCGAGGCGACCAACCCGGCGGGGATGCGGGCGTAGGCCTCGTCGCCGGTTTCCGCATAAAGCTCGCGGAAGGCCGACAGACGCCGGAAGCCCTGCACCAGTTCGAAGTGATCGCCCACCGGCTCCACCCGGATCGGGTTCGACAGGCCGACCTCGCGGATCGAGGACTTGAGTTCCTCGATCTCGGGGTCCGGCCCGGCGGCGCGGTCGCGGGTGAGCTTGGTGGTCAGCACCGCGTCGATCGGCACGAGGTCGGTGATCAGCCCTGCCCGCTTCAGCCGCACATAGTCATGCGCCAGCCGGTCGTTCTCTTCGCGGATCGCGCGCTCGGCCTCGGCGCGGTCGCGCAGCGCTTCGGCGTTCTCGCTGATCGCCGCCGCCATCGGGCCGCGCCGTGTCCCCGCGGGGACAGCGGGCCGCGCCGACTCGTCACTCGCGGTCTTGCGCCCGCCGCCGGTGTAGACCCCATCGGGCGTTTCAGGAAAGTCGATGTCGAAACCGCGTCGCTTGCTCATGCCTCATCCTCCAGCTTGTCCCACGCGGTCAGCACGTGGCTGCGGAACTCCTCATAGGCGCGGTCGAAAGAGGCGCGCGCCCGGCGCCATGTCTCGCGGGTCATCTCGCGATAGTCGATTTCATAGATCGAGCTGAGGAAGCGGCCGGATTGCTCGACGGCGCGGGTCATCTCGATCGGGTGTTCGGTCATCCTCTCATCCCAGACCTTCTGGAAAGCTTGCCGCATCGCGCGGTGCAGGTCATTGCCGCTCTCGTAGCGGGTCAGCAGGAAGCGCACGTCGAGGAACGCCTTGGGCAGGGTGAGTGTCCCCGCGGGGACAACGCCTTCGAAGCCCGACAGATCGCCGAGCGCTTCGCTGAGCTGGCCGATGAAGGAGGTGGTGGAATCATATTCCCAATAGCCCGGCCCCGAGGGGATATAGAGCATGTCGGCAGCGAAGACCGCGTTCATGCTTTGGTACCCGATGGCGGGCGGGCAGTCGAAGATCACCAGATCGTAGGCATCGGGCGGCAGGCTGTCGAGGTAGCGGCTGACCGCGGCAAAGAACGACCACTCGGGGTTGAGGTGCCGGTACTGCGCCGAGGCGAACTCGACAAAGGCCGCATTGGCGCAGGAGGGGATGATGTCGATCGTCGGCCAGGAGGTCGGCTTGATGAAATCGGCGGCGCGCAGGTCGCGCAGCCCCATGGAGGTGATCGCCTCGGGCAGCCGCCGCTCGGGCAGGGACGAGCCGCTTTCCGCGCCGCGGGTGGCGGCGTTCATCCGCTCGGTCTCGCGGATCAGGTCGCGGGCCATGATGCCCCAGACGGTGTATTCCTCGGTGATGTCCGACAGGCCCATGGAGTGGCTGAGCGTCGCCTGCGGATCGAAGTCGACGCAGAGCACCCGGTAGCCATCAAGCGCGGCGGCATGGGCGAAATGCAGCGCCACGGTGGATTTGCCCGCGCCGCCCTTGAAGTTCGAGATGGCGACGCGGAAGGCACGCTTGTTCGCGGGGCGGGGCGGCATCAGACTCTTGCGGTTGACCTTCAGCTTGCGGCGGATCTCGTTGATCTCTTCGAGCGAGTACCAGCGCTGGCGGCCATCCTCTTCGACCAGCCCCTGCGGCAGATGCGGGTCGGCGGCCATGCGGCCGCGCAGGGTGGATTGGTTCACCTGCAGGATCAGTTCGGCCACCTCCCAGCTGGAGAACCGGCGCAGGGTCTTTTCCATCTCGGGCGAGAAGGTCTGCTGCCGGATCCATCCCTGCATCTTCAGCGACTGCGCCTGCAGCCGCGCAAGGTCTTCATGTGTAAACATCCTGCCTCCTGTCCCCGCGGGGACACCTTCATGTTGTCGCGCCACTGCGGACGCTTTGCCTGCTGTCCCCGTGGGGACACTCTTATCTCTGTCCCCGTGGGGACAAATCGGACCTGTCCCCGTGGGGACACTTGCGATCTGTCCCCGCGGGGACAGGGTCGGCTGCGCCGGTCCGGGAGGGGTGTTGCGCCTGGTGTCCCCGCGGGGACAGTTTGGCGAAACCTCTGGACGCTAATTTCCGATGGGCTGGAATTTACGCCGAATTTGCATTCAAGGCAAAAGCTAATACTCTCTTATAAGGCATTCGCGGAAATCGTGGTTTTGCCTGTGTCCCCAGCGCCGCGGACCCTTGCAGCAAAGGGAGTCCGATTCGGCCTCGGCCCCGCGACTCACCCGGAGTCAGGGTCGGATAATGGGGGACACTTTCTGCGGCTCCCCCACATATTGGGGGACATTTTTGGCGAAATAGGGGACTCCCTGCGTGTCCCCCTATACCAGACTACCGATATTTTCATTCGAAAATGGGTTTGGGTCTGGAGCCAAAACGGACCCCGGCTTGACAGAATCGAGAAAGCGGACGCAAATGGCACAAGCTCGGGAAAGAGCGTTGCGTTTTCACCCAGACCACCGCACGCTGTTCCCGGCAAAGACGCAACGGGCCGAAAGAGCCCGCATACTCGAGGCACCGCACAGAGGCGGCAGGAAACACGAGGGCAGGGACATGCTTGCCACGAAAGCGGCCGGGCGCAACGCCGCCGCGATGAAATACGACCTGCTCACCGTCATGGGAGCCTATGCGCTGGCGCAGGACAAGGGCCGCCAGCGTCTGGTCCTGCGGCTGATGACGCTGGTGACCGCGCGCTACAATTGGGCCCGCGACGAACTGGCCGTGGGCCAGCGCGAGATCGCCCGGCTGTGGCTGGTGGACGAGCGCACGGTGAAACGCGAGATGGCCAAGCTGCGCGCCATGGGCTGGCTCAAGGTGAAGCGGCAGGGCGCGCGCGGACGGGTCAGCGAATATTCCCTCGCCATCGAGCGCATCCTCGAAGACAGCCGCACGCGCTGGGGCGACGTGGGCCCCGATCTGGAACAGCGGCTCAGCGGCAGCGAGCCGGCGGATGAGAAAGTGGTGCCTCTCCCGGTGAAGGGAAAAATTCCCGCGCCCAATCTGGCGGATGAAAGCGAGTGGGGTCTGGCCCGCGCGGTGCTGCATGGCGAGGACCCGGCGCTTTATGCCGCGTGGTTCGCCGCGCTGGAGCGGCGCGAGAGGGCAGGGGGGCGGCTGGTGCTGATCGCGCCCTCGCGGTTCCACGCCAGCTATGTCTCGGGACATCTGGGCGCGCGCCTGCTGAGCGCCTGCCGTGCCGTCGATGGCGGCGTGGATGAGGTGCAGGTGGTCACCTGAGGCTTAGCACTCTCGCGGCGGTTTGAGCCTGCGCAAACTTCTGCCGACCCAAGGCTCTGAGTTGACGTAGGCGCGGGTTCCGCGCACTCTGTCCCCATTCATTTTTCGGCCAATTTCGGTCGCATTTATTTCACTACCGCTTTTGACCGATTCATTTTTGTAGATTTCGGAGGCACGTTCATGCCCGCTGCCCTGTCGCAGAGTTCCGTCTTTTCCTTCCCCGACTTCAGCCCCACCGCCACGTTGAGCCTTGGCCTCACCGAAGCCGAGGCGCTGAGTATCGGTGCCGGTTTTGCTGTCGCCTCGAACCCGCATCCCTCGGGCGATGCCTATCTGCAGGCAACCGGCGCAAGCGCGCAGGCGGGGGGCGTTTTTGACGGTGTTGCAGGGCTTTACGATCTGACAGTGGCCTATTTCGACGAGACCGACGGGGTCTCGATGATGGAAGTGCTGGTCAATGGCACGGTGGTCGCGAGCTTTGACTGGGACAGCACCACCGGCGATGCCATCGTCACCGCCGCCTCCAAGGCCGACTATACGGTCACCGGGCTGGTGCTGGCACCGGGCGATGTGATCGAACTGCGCGGCGCGCGGGACGGCGGCGAGCCGCTGCGCACCGACTATGTGGAGATCTCTGCCGCCGCCGCCCCATCGCTTGGCGAGAGCTTTGTGATCGAGGCCGAGGATCTGCAGATCGTCTCGGGTTTTAGCGTGCGATCGAACGGCGCGGCCTCGGGGCGCGAGATGCTGCAGCACACCAGCGGCGACGAGGCGCGCGCCAGCTACAGCGTGCAGCAGTCCGGCAGTTTCGATCTGACCATCGGCTATTTCGACGAGACCGATGGCGTCTCGTGGCTGCAGGTGCTGGTCAATGGCGCGGAAGTGGCGAGCTTTGACTGGGACGGGACCGGCGGGGCCAGCATCGCCAGCCGCGCGAGCCTTGTGGAAGAGGTGATCGAAGGGCTGGCGCTGGAGGCGGGCGACACCATTGAACTGGTGGGGCAGGGCGATGGCGGCGAGCCGCTGCGCGTCGATTATCTGCAGTTCACCAGTGTCGAGCCGGGATCCAGCGGCCCCCGCGCTCCGGCGACGCTCGATCTGTGGTACATGCGCGACGGCGAGGTCTATGTGGCGCTGAACGATGGCAGCGGCGGTTTCACCGAACTGGCCACCGGGGTCACGCCGGATGGCACGCTGCGCGCGGTGGACATGGATGGCGACGGCGATCTCGACTTTCTCGACGTGGCGGTTGTCGATCCCTTCCCGCTGCCCGAGGCCAGCTCTCCGGCGGATGAGTTCATCTTTGAGGTGGTGACCACCGTCTATGAGAACGACGGCAGCGGCGGCTTTACCGAGACCACCAGCGACAGCACCAGCTTCGTTGCGGGGCTTTACGGCTATCCCGCTTCGGTGGTCGACCGGCTGTGGGAGATCCTGCTGACCGGCGACGCCGGGGATATCGACGGCGATGGCGATGTGGATTTTGCCGCGGTGTCGTTCATCGCGGGCAGGATCATGATCTTTGACAACGCCGGGGACGACACGTTCAACCTGATCGAACTGCCGGTGCCGGACGAGATCTATGACCTCAGCCAAGGCGGCAATTTCGCTGGGCTCGCCGATATGAACGGTGACGGCAAGCTCGACCTGCTGCTCAACGTCGCGTGGGAGTTCAGCAATACGCTGGTGATGATCAACGACGGTGCGGGCGGCTTCGATCCGGTGGGGCGCTATGGTGGGAGCGACGATGGCAACAGCACCGAGATCCCTGCCGACCTCGACGGCGATGGCGATCTGGATGTGCTCTATGTGGCGATCAGCGATGGCGGCGGCATCTACACCTATATCAACGATGGCACCGGCGCGCGGGACGCGGCGGCGTTCGCCCCCACGTTCCCGGATGGCGAGCTCAACGGCGTCGGCTTTCTGCAGATCGGTGACTATGACGGTGACGGCAAGCTCGAGATGGTCGGCGCGAGCATCGAAGACGTCTCTGAGGGGCTCGATGCAGGGCTGCGGGTGTTCGAGTTCCCGCTCGAGGAAGGCGAGCTGTCGATCGAGGTGGCCTCGCTCGATCCCAGCCTTGCGGGTGAGTTGACCGCGCAGGGTGATTTCGACGGCGATGGCGACATTGACCTGATCCTCGTCGCCAAGGCGAGCGCCGACACGTTTGTGCTGATCAACGACGGGACGGCCAGTTTCACCGCCGTGCCCACCGGGCTCGATGCGTTCTCGAGCAGTTACCCAATTTTGTACGCAGGCGAGCTTGGAGATCTTCTCGTCGCCTGACGCGGAATGCGGGGACCCTGGTCGCGGAACTGGGGACCACGCGGGGACGGGGGCACCGCACCCCCGGGAAACCGGTCGCGCAGCGCGCGGCCGGTCTTCTTTTGCGGCCTCGGGAGAGG
The DNA here is from genome assembly GCF_010500775.1 of Salipiger sp. PrR002. Lineage (NCBI taxonomy): Bacteria > Pseudomonadati > Pseudomonadota > Alphaproteobacteria > Rhodobacterales > Roseobacteraceae > Salipiger > Salipiger sp. PrR002. The sequence continues at coordinate 15,292 of NZ_JAAGOU010000027.1, read as the reverse complement.
CTGGCGCGTTGACCGCGGCAGGTTTGCGTCCATATACTACCCAGTAGCATAAGAGGGCCCCAGCATGAGCGTCAAAGCCTCTATCTCTCTCACCGAAGCGCAAGATGCCTATGTGCGCAGCCTCGTGCAGGTCGGGCGGTTTCCGTCGGTCAGCGCGGCGCTGCAACATGGGGTCGAGCTGATGCGGCAGGAAAGCGAACAGGCCGAGGCGCTGCGGCAGTTGCTGGATGCGCGGCGCGCCGGGGCTTTCGTGGCGCTGGACGAGGGGCGCGCGGGGACCGAGGCGATGATCGCCCGCAAGCGGGCCGAGCGTGGCCTATAGGGTTCTGCGGGCGGCGGCGGTCGCGCGTGATCTGGAGCTGATTTTCGATTTCATCGCAGGCAGCGCCGAGGCGCTTGGCGAGCCTGTGGAGGCGGCGTTCGAGATCGCCGAGCGGCGGCTGGCGGCGATCCTTGCGGCGATGGAAGGCTTGGGGCAGGCACCGCATCAGGGCACCCGGCGGCCCGAGTTGGGCACGGCGCTGCGCCATGTCACCAAAGAGCGGGCGATCTTTTATTTCGATGTGGATGATGCGGCCGAAGAGATCCGCGTGCTGGCGGTGTTCTTTGGCGGGCAGGACCACGATACGCGCATCCTGCTGCGGCTTTTGGGGCGGGGCTGAGCCGTTTTCTTGCGGCGCTTTGGTGAGCCGCTTTGGTGGGGGGCTCCGCGCAGCGCCGGGCCGCGCGGAGCGAGAGGGCGTCAGGCTTTGCGGCCAAGGCCCAGCAGTTGGTAAAGCAGCAGCGCGGTCAGCGTCGAGGTGCCGATGCCGCCCAGCGAGAACTGCCCGATGTGCAGGGTGAAATCCCCGGCGCCGAAGATCAGCGCGACACCGGCGGTGAAGAGGTTGCGCGGGTCCGAGAAGTCCACTTTGTTCTCGATCCAGATGCGCGCCATGGCCGAGGCGATGAGCCCGAAGACCGCCACCGAAAGCCCCGCCAGAACCGGCGCGGGGATGGTCTGCAAGAGCGCGCCGAACTTTGGCGAGAGGCCGAGCAGGATCGCGGCGAAAGCGGCGATCACAAAGACCAGCGTGGAATAGACCTTGGTCATCGCCATGACACCGATGTTCTCGGCGTAGGTGGTCACCCCGGTGCCGCCGCCCGAGCCCGCGACCATGGTCGCCAGACCGTCGGCCAGAAAACCGCGCCCGATGTAAGGGTCCATATCCTTGCCGGTGATCGCGCCGAGCGCCTTGATGTGCCCGAGGTTCTCGGCGACCAGCACGATCGCCACCGGGGCGATGAGGGTGATGGCCGACCAGTGGAATTCGGGCGTCTGGAACTTCGGCAGACCGAACCAAGCGGCTCCGGCGACCGCAGAAAAGTCGATCGGCGTCATCAGGCCCATGAGGTTGCCCAGCACCAGCACCAGCGCATAGCCAAAGAGCAGCGCCAGCAGCACCGACAGCCGCCGGGTGCGGGAATGGCCGTAGCAAGAGACCATCGCCATACACAGCACCGTCAGCAGCGCCACGCTGAGGTGCGAGGGTGTGGGCGAGCCGAAGGCGTTCAGCTGGTCCACCGCCACCGGCGCGAGGTTGAGGCCGATGGCGATGCCGATGGTGCCGGTGACCACGGGCGGCATCAGCCGCTCGACCCAGCCATAGCCGACCGCCATGACGATCAGCCCGATCAGCGCGTAGAGCGCGCCGCAGGCGATGATCCCGCCAAGCGCATGAGCGATGGTCGCGCCCTCCTGTCCGGTCACCGCCAGCACCACCGCGATGAAGGCGAAGGACGAGCCGAGGTAGCTGGGCACCCGCCCGGCGGTGATGATGAAGAACAGCAACGTGCCGATGCCCGAGAAGAACACCGCCACATTGGGATCGAACCCCATGAGGATCGGCGCGACGATGGTCGAGCCGGACATGGCCAGCAGGTGCTGAATGCCCATCGGCACCGAGGCCGCGCCGGGCAGCCTCTCGTCGGGCATCACCTCCGCGCCGGTGGTGCTGCGCCATTTGGGGAAATACGACATCTCTCTCTCCTCGGAAGCCTCGCGTTGGGCGCGGCCATAGCGCCTTTTGCGGGCAAAAGGGAATGGTCGATGCCCGTAGGGCTGTCTTGCGCCAAGCGGCGCTCATGAGGTGTGTGGCACGGTGGGGGAGGGGGGGCTCAGGCGGCGCGGAATCACCCAGTCATTGACCGCAGTCATTGCGCGGCCTTTCGGGGGGCGTAGCCTGCGTGGGCAGCTGCGTCAGGGGCGCGAGGCCGCCGCCGCGCATCGTGGCATCGTGCAGCCAAGGGAGGAGAGCGCCATGAGTGAGCCATCGACCCACCCCAGACGCCTGAAAAGTCCTGACCTGAAAAGTCCTGAGCTGAAACTCCCCGCCGCGCTGCTGATTGCCGCGCTGCCCTGCGCCGCAGCGGCGCAATTCGTGCCATCCGAGGAGTCGATCACCGAGCTCTACCACGGCAAGACCTATTCACCCTACGCGCAGCGCGCCTTTCCAAGTCAGGTGTTCTGGGGCGACACGCATCTGCACACCGCGCTCTCGGTCGATGCGGGGCTGTTTGGCAATACGCTGGGGCTGGAGCCTGCCTATCGCTTTACCCGCGGCGAAGAGGTCACTTCGGCCACCGGGCTGCCGGTGAAGCTGGGTCGTCCGCTCGATTGGGTGGTCATCGCCGATCATTCCGACATGATGGGCTTTTCCATCGACCTCGCCGCCGGGGCGCCGAACATCCTTGCGGTGCCCGAGGGGCAGGCGTGGTACGACGGGCTGCAGGCGGGCGGACAGGAGGCCGCCGATGCGGCGCTCGATCTCATCACCACCTTCGCGCAGGCCGAGCTGCCCGAGCAGTTCCTCGAGGATTACGCGCCGGGCTCGAAGGTCTATAACACCGTCTGGGGCGACGTCATCGAGGCCGCCGAGCGGTTCAACGATCCGGGCAATTTCACCGCCTTCATCGGCTATGAGTGGACCTCGCTCGACAGCGGCAACAACCTGCATCGCAACGTGATTTTCCGCGACGGCGGGGCCAAGGCCTCGCAGGTGGTGCCGATGGTCACCCAGCCGCCCTATGGCAGCACAGATCCGCTCGACCTCTATCAGTACCTCGAGGATTACGAGGCCAAGACCGGCGGCTCGGTGCTGGCGCTGTCGCACAATGGCAACCTGTCGAACGGCATCATGTTCCCCTTCGAGCAGCAGTTCACCGGCAAGGCGATTGACGAGAATTACGTCGAGAAGCGCGCCAAATGGGAGCCGCTCTATGAGGCGACGCAGATCAAGGGCGACGGCGAGGCGCATCCGCTGCTCAGCCCCGATGACGCCTTCGCCGACTATGAGACATGGGACGTGGGCAACCTCGATCTCAGCGCGGCCAAGACCGACGAGATGCTCAAATACGAGTATGCCCGCGAGGCGCTGAAGATGGGGCTGCAGCTGGAAGAGAAATTCGGCACCAACCCCTATAAGTTCGGCATGGTCGGCTCCACCGACTCGCACACCTCGCTGCCCGCCATCGAAGAAGAGAACTTCTTTGGCAAGGCGGCCTCGGCCGAGCCCTCGCCGACACGGATGGAGCATCCTTTCGCCAAATCCGACAAGGGCACCTTCGAGGGCTACCAGCTGGTGGCCTCGGGGCTGGCGGCGGTCTGGGCCAAGGAGAACACCCGCGAGGCGATCTTTGACGCGATGGAGCGCAAGGAGGTCTATGCCACCACCGGCCCGCGCATGATGCTGCGCTTCTTCGGCGGCTGGGAGTTCACCGAGGACGACCTGCGCTCGCGCCAGCCGGCCTTTATCGGCTACGAGAAGGGCGTGCCCATGGGCGGCGATCTGCGCGCCGCGCCCGAGGGGGCCGAGGCGCCGACCTTCATGGTCTATGCGCTGCGCGATCCGATTGGCGCCAATCTCGACCGCATCCAGATCGTCAAAGGCTGGATGGATGCCGCGGGGGAGAGCCATGAAAAGGTTTTCGACGTGGCGTGGTCGGACGGGCGCGAGATGGATGCGAACGGGATGCTGCCCGCGGTGGGCAATACCGTCGATATCGCCGCGGCCACTTGGTACAACACCATTGGTGCGTCAGAGCTTGCCACGGTCTGGACCGACCCCGAGTTCGATCCGGCGCAAAAGGCGTTCTACTACGCGCGCGTGCTGGAGATCCCGACGCCGCGCTGGGTGGTCTATGACGCGCAGCGCTTTGGCGTGGAGATCCCCGAGGCCGCCGAGACCACCGGACAGGAACGCGCCTACGGCTCGCCGATCTGGTACACGCCGTAACTTCAGGCTCCCGACCCCCGGTCCGGAGGTTTCGGTCCGGGGGTTTTCTGGGGCGTCCCGTGTCAGCCGCGGGCGCCCCTTTTTCTGTGCGGGTTTAGGCGCGGGTTTATGTGCGGCGTCGGCTCAGCGCAGCGACAGATCCAGCAGCCCGCCGCCGAACAGCCGGTCGCGCGAATGCTCGAGGTGGATGCGCATCTCGGCGCGGGCGCGCTCGGGGTCCTGCGCGCGGATCGCCTCATAGATGCGGGTGTGTTCGGCCAGCACCTCTTCGAGCCCCTTGCGCCCGTCGTTCATCAGCGACTCGCCGTGCAGCTTCATCCCGACGTTCACATGGTCGCGCAGGGCGCGGAAGGTGGCCTCGAAATACTGGTTGTTCGAGGCGCGGGCGATGCTGCCATGGAACATGAAATCCGCGTCCTCGCGGTGCTGCAGCGATCCGGTGGCGGCGCGCAGCAGGTCCAGCGCCTTTTCGATCTCGCCCAGAAGCTCGGCGTTGCGGCGCTCGGCGGCCAGCGCGGCGGCCTCGGTTTCGAGATTGATGCGGAACTCATAGCAGCGCTGGATGTCGGCCAGCGTCTCGACCTTGGAAAAGCCCAGCGGAGCCGGGGAGACATTGGCGCGCACGAAGCTGCCCGCGCCCTGACGCGAGACCACCATGCCCTCTTCGCGCAGCTTTTCCAGCGCGGTCCGCAGCACCGGGCGCGAGACGCCGAATTCCTCGGCCAGCTGCATCTCGGCGGGGAGCTTTTCGTTGGCGGGATACTCGCCGTTGACGATCCGCGCGTGCAGCGAATGATACACCTTGTCCGCAAGGGGCATTCGCGTCTTCGTTTTGCCTGTCGCCATCAGCCCTGCCTCGTCCTGAGCGTAAAGGGATTAGTCGCTTGCCAGCATTTTTACAAGTTTGACCAACGTGTCGGGGGCGCCGAAGCCGCCGGATTTGGTCACTAGCGTGAATTTATGGCCGCTGGCGGGGCGCGAGACCGGCACACCGGGCAGAGCCTCGCCCAAGACGTCCAGTTGTCCGATCCCCAGATCCGCCAGCAGCGCCGCGGCGCTCTCACCGCCGCAGGCAAACAGCGTGGCGGGCTGCAGATGCGCCTGCGCCGCGGCGATGGTGCGGGCAAAGGCGGCGCCCGCCTCGGCACCGGGGATCACCGTCTCGCCCGGCGTCATGCGGATCACCAGCAGCGGCGCCTCGGCGGGGCCGGGCAGCGCGGGGCTGGCACCATTGGGCGCGTTCAGCAGCGGCACGTCTTGCAGCGCCTCGAGCTGCGCGCCGGTCACCGGATCGCGCGAGCCGATGGCCAGCAGGGCAGGGCGGGTGAGCGGCAGCGACGCGGAAGCGGCGGGTGTAGGCGCGTCGGGGTGTGGCCAGAGCCGGGTCGCCAGCGCCTCGGCCAGACCTGCGGCCCCGACCAGAACGGCCCCCTCCAGCGTGTCGGGCAACTGCGCGTCCAGATCCTCGGCGCTGCGGGTGTCGGGCACGGCGACGGTGCGGCCAAGGCGCGGGGCGATGGGAATGGGCGTGTCCACCCCCGCGCCGGTGACCGCGCCGCCAAGGCAGTGCCGCCCGAGCTTGGGGATCGCCGGGTTGACCACCAGCGGCGCGCCGGGGGCCGCCAGCTGTGCCAGTTCCGCGCCGATATGGCCCTTGAGGCGGCTGTCGATCTTCTTGAAAAGAATGCCGTCTTGGCCCGACAGCGCGCCCGCCACCTGCCGCGCGATTTGGATCGCCTCGGCCTCCGGCCCGTCGCGGGTGCCGGTGGCCACGGCGATCACCTCGGCCTCGGAGGCCAGCGCCTCGGGCAGATCGGCCGGGCGGCAGGCGACCCGCACCCGCGCGCCACGCGCCGCGAAAGTGGCGGCGCTGTCGAGCGCGCCGGTCAGGTCGTCGGCGACGATATGCACCCGTTTGCGCATCTCTCCTCCCTCGATGCCCTTGACCCCGCGCCGGTCAGTAGGCGCGGCGGTAAATCTCCTCGATCTCTCCGACCGACAGATCGCGCGGGTTCCAGTCGAGCAGGCGGCGGATCGCATGCGCCTCAACGGCCATGGACCCCAGATCATCCTCGGCCACCCCATGCGCGCGCAGCCGCATGTCGAGCCCAAGCGCGGCGCAGAAGGCGGTGGCGCCCTCGCGGATCGCGGCTTCGCTGCCCGCCTCGAACCCCAGCGCCTTGGCGATCAGCGCGGTCTTTTCCGGCTGCGCCTCGGCGTTTGCCGCAAGAACATGCGGGAAGATCAGCGCGTTGGCGATCCCGTGCGGCAGTTTGTAGCGGGTGCCAAGCGGGTAGCTGAGCGCGTGGCCCGCGGTGGTGTTGACCGGCCCAAGGCAGATGCCGCCATAAAAGGCCGCCAGCGACAGGCCGGCGCGGGCCTCGGTGTCACCGCCGTTCTCGACGGCGCGGCGCAGGTAGCGGCCCACCAGTTCGATCCCCTGCAGCGCATAGCCGTCGATCAGCGGATGCGCGCGTTTCGAGGTGAACGCCTCGGCGCAATGGGCCATGGCGTCGACGCCGGTGGCGGCGGTCACATGCGCGGGCACGCTCATGGTCAGATCGGGGTCGATGATCGCCAGATCGGCCAGCATATGCGGGCTTTCGGTGGCGATCTTGCTGTTGGTGGCGGGGTCGGTGACCAGCGCGCGGGTGCCAACCTCGGATCCGGTGCCCGCGGTGGTGGGGATCTGCACGAGGCCAACCTTGCGCGCGGGGGCGCGGTTGGGGCCGCTGATCTCGGCAAGGCCAAGCGGCTGGCCGACCATCACCGCCACCAGCTTGGCCAGATCCATCGCAGAGCCGCCGCCGAAGCCGATCACCAGATCGGCGCCGCCCGCCGCCGCGACCGCCGCGGCAAGGTTGTCGCTGTCGGGCTCGGGCACCACGGTGCCGAAGCAGCCAACCTCGCCCAGACCAAGCACCGAGAGCCGCGCGGCGTTGACCGGATCGGCCACCACGAAAGGCGCTTTATAGCCCGAGGCGGCCACCCAGTCGGCGAGCTTTTCCAGCGTGCCGCTGCCGTAGTGGATCAGCGCGGGACGGCGCAGTTCAATCGGGGTGGTCAGGTCATGCATGGCGGGGTCCTCCTCTGGGTGCGCGGTCGCGCCCTTGATCGTTTGGGGCGCGGCTGTGGTCGTCGTGGCGCGCCCATGTTCTTGCGTGTGGTCTTGCGTGTCCGAGTCGCCGCTGGCGCGGGGCCGCAGGCTCGCTTGGGCTCAGAACTGGCGTAAGTTTTACAAGTTGTCAAATAGTAACTTTGGCGGGATCGCGGGCGCGGCGCCTATCCCAAAAGAGCGATCGGTCGCGGAAATGTGAGATAATCAGCGGTTATATCGCGTTTTTACTGTGTGTTTGGGGTCGGGTGACAGCCTGAGATACCCGCCGCCATGGGCGTTTCTGCAGAATTTTTCAGTTTATGAATTGACATGTTGTCATCTCGCCTGCATTTTGCCCGACAAGTTCCGGCCATGTTGCAGGCGGGTTGCGACGCGGCCCCGCGACCAGGGCCCGCTGTCCAAGGGAGGAGTGGCAGATGATCCTACGCGAGCAAAAGGCAGATCTCTGGATCGGCAGCGGCCTGCTGCTGTTCTGCGGCTTCGCCGGCTGGCGCGCCACCTACATCAAGCAGGGCTTCAACTCGAGCGCCGCCGGACCGAGCTTTGTGCCGTGGCTGGTGATCGGCCTCGTTTCGGTGCTGTCGGTGCTGCTGATCGTGCGGGCGCTGCGTGCCGAGCATGACCCCGAGACCGACATCACCATGCCCGGCAAGCGCACGCTGGCCGCCATGGCGGGCTTTACCCTGCTGATGATCTGCTACGCCGTGGCCTTCATGCCGGTGGGCTATCTGCCCTCGACGCTGGTTGCCTTCATCGTCGGGCTGATCCTGCTGGGCGAGCGCAATTGGCTGCTCGTGGTGCTGTTTCCCGTCGGCATGACGCTGGCGATCTACTTCGGGTTCACCGAACTGCTGTCGGTCTGGCTGCCCTAGGCGCGACCGACCAAACACAACCATACTGAAGGGAGGAAGACTTCATGCTCAAGACAACACTCATCGGGGCCGCTCTGGCCACGGCAACTGCGGGTGCGGCGCTGGCCGCGGATTTCCCCAAGCGCCCGGTTCAGGTCGTGGTGCCCTATTCCGCGGGCGGCTCGACCGACCTGTCGATGCGCGTGGTGGCCGATGCTTTCGAGCGTCTGAAAGACGGCCAGATGGTGGTGCGCAACCAGCCCGGCGGCGGCGGCGCGATCGGCTCTTCGGCGGCGATCCACGCCCGCGCTGACGGCTACACCCTTGGCGCAGGCGCGCAGGGTCCGCTGGTGATCAAGCCGCTGATCGGCGGCACCGACTATCAGCTCGACGACGTGGAATTCATCGGTCTTTATGCCCGCTCGCTGCAGGTCATGGTGGCCTGCGCCGATGCGCCCTTCGCCGATTACGACGCCTTTATCGAGTACGCCAAATCGGGCAAGCCGCAGGTCGGCAACTCGGGCGCTGGCGGCGCGAACCAGATCTCGGCCGAAGCCTTTGCCGATGCCGCGGGCATCAGCATCGAGTCGGTGCCGTTCAACGGCTCGTCCGAGGCGCGCACCGCCTGTATCGGCGGCCATATCGACGCGATGGTGGCCTCGCCCGCCGAAGCCAAGGCGGCCTCGGAGTCGGGCCAGATGACCCCGCTCTTCGTGATGGAAGACGAGCGCATCGACCTCTTCCCCGACACGCCCACCGCGGTTGAAAAGGGTGTCGATTTCACCTGGTCGTCGTGGAAAGGCCTGATCGGCCCGAAGGGCATGGACGAGGAAACCCTCGCGTGGCTGCGCGGCGCGGTTCAGGAGCTGGCCAATGATGAGGAGTTCAAAAAGACCCTCACCGACATGGGCGAGTTCGTGACCTATGAGGATGGCGAGGCCTTCGAGGCCCGTGCCCGCAAGGACATGGAAACCACCCGCGCCGTGCTTGAGAAACTCGACATGCTCGGCATGAACAACTGACGCGGCGCCGGGCGCGCCCCGGCACCCGTCCCCGGACCGGGGCATGCTGTGCCCCGGTCCCTGCCTTTCCCAGCCGCCGGCAGCGGCCTATCCACTCAGCCGCCGGCAGCGGCGGACCCACTCAGCTGCAGGGTTGTCATGGACACAATCGCCTTTCTCGCACCTCTCTTCGAGCCGCAGGTCCTGCTGACCATCGCGCTTGGAACCTTCGGCGGTCTGGTCATCGGCGCGCTGCCGGGGCTCACCGCGACGATGGGGGTGGCGCTGCTGATCCCGCTCACCTTCGGCATGACGCCGGTGATGGGTCTCAACATGCTGATCGGCATCTATATCGGCGGCATCTACGGCGGCTGCGTCTCGTCGATCCTGCTGCGCACCCCGGGCACCCCGGCCTCGGCGGCGACGGTGCTGGATGGCTATCCGATGGCGCAAAAGGGCGCGGCGGGCCGGGCGCTTGGTATGGCGACCATCGCCTCGACCATCGGCGGGCTGATCGCGGCGGTGGTGCTGGCGACGCTGGCGCCGCAACTGGCGGGCATCGCGCTGAAGTTCGGCGCGGCGGAATATTTCGCGCTGGCCCTCTTTGGCCTGACGATCATCGCCTCGCTGTCGGGCGATCTGCTGAAGGGCGCGATCTCGGGGCTGCTGGGCATCCTGATCTCGACCGTCGGCGCCGATCCGATCTCGGGCGTCATGCGCTACACCTTCGACATTCAGGGCTTTGCCTCGGGCTTTGCCTTCACCCCGGCGCTGATCGGCCTGTTCGCGCTCTCGGAAGTCTTCACCCAGATGGAGCGGATCGCCGTGGGCGAAGAGCCGATCAAGAGCGCCACCGGCCGCTGGCCGACCCGCGCCGAGATGTCCGAGAGCAAGGGCGCGCTGATCCGCGGCTCGCTCATCGGCACGCTGATCGGCATCGTGCCGGGCACCGGCTCGGGCACCGCCTCGTGGATTTCCTACAATGAGACGCGCCGCGCCTCGAACACCCCCGAGAAATTCGGCACCGGCTACGCCCCCGGCATCGCCGCCACGGAATCGGCCAACAACGCGGTCTGCGCCGCGGCGCTGATCCCGCTGCTGGCGCTTGGCATCCCCGGAGACGTGGTGACCGCCGTGCTGATGGGCGGGCTGCTGATCCAAGGGCTCGCGCCGGGACCGATGCTGTTCCAGACCAACCCTGATGTGGTGGTCGGCATGTTCGGCGGCACCTTCATCGCCACCATCTTCATGTTCATCTTCGGCATGGCGCTGATCCCGGTCTTCAGCCGCATCCTGATGATCCCGCGCCGTCTGCTGGCGATGTCGATCGTGGTGTTCTGCTTCATCGGCGCCTTCTCGATCAACCTCAACCCGGTCGACCTTTACACGATGGTGGGCTTTGGCGTGCTGGGCTGGGGGATGCAGAAATTCGGCTTCAGCCAGGCGGCGCTCTGTATCGCGCTGATCCTCGGGCCGCTGCTGGAATCCAACCTGCGCCGCGGTCTGCTGCAGAACGACGACAACGTGCTGTCGTTCATCTCGACGCCGATCACCCTGCTGTTCCTCGGGCTCACTGTCCTTTCGGCGGCATGGCCCTTCATCTCGCGCGCGATCGTTCGCAAGCGTGCCGCGCAACACCAATAATCAGGAGAACGCATGAGTTCGCAAAAAGAAGCCTTCGTCGCGCTGGTCACCTGCTTCAACGACGATGAGACGATCAATTACGAGGCCACCCGCGCGCAGGTGCGCCGTCAGGTCGCCGCTGGCAACAACATCATGTGCGCGGGCACCAACGGCGATTTCTCGGCGCTGACCTTCGACGAGAAGGTGAAGCTGACCGAGGAGGTCGTCGCCGAGGTGGATGGCCGCGCCAAGGTCATCGTCAACGCCGGGATGCCCGCGACCTTCGAGACCGTGGCGCTGTCGAAAGAGTTCGACCGCATCGGCGTCGATGGGATCGCGGTGATCACGCCGTTTTTCATCGCCTGCACCCAAGACGGTCTGATCCGCCATTTCACCACCGTCGCCGATGCGGTGAGCACGCCGGTCTATCTTTACGACATCCCCGCGCGCACCCAGAACCACATCGAGCCCGAGACCGCGCGGGCGCTGGCCAAGCACCCCAATATCGCGGGTATCAAGGACAGTGGCGGCGCGCAGGAAACGCTCGAGCAGTATATGGCCGTGGGCCGCGAGGAAGAGGCGTTCGACGTCTATTCCGGCCCCGACCATCTGGTGCATTGGGCGTTCCAGAACGGCGCCAAGGGCGCGATCTCTGGCCTTGGCAACGTCATGCCCGAGGTGCTGGCGCGGATCGTCACTTGCTTCAACGCCGGCGACGAGGCGGGCGCGGCGGCGGCGCAGGAGACCTATGGCAGCTTCCGCACCGATCTTTACAAGCTGGGCTATCCGCCTGCGCTTGTGAAGCGCGCGCTGTGGGTGATGGACCCTTCCGTCGGTGCCTCGCGCCAGCCCGCGCTGCTGCCCGACCCCGAGCAGGACAAGCAGATCGAAGCGATCCTGCGCAAATACGAGCTGATCTGATGGCTGGCCCTAAACCCGTTGTCGTCACCACCTCGCCGGGCTTTGGCAAGCATGGCCGGGTGCCCGAGCTGATCGCGGCGCGCGGCTGGGAGTTCATCCGATGCACCGACACCAGCAAGCCCGACGGCGGCCTGTCCGAGCATATCGCCCGCGCCGACGCGCTGGTGGTGGGCCTTGTGCCGGTGAGCGCCGAGACGCTGGCGCAGGGCCAGAACCTGCGCGCTGTGGTCAAACATGGCGTGGGCGTCGACAATATCGATATCCCCGCCTGCACCGCCGCGGGCCTGCCGGTCTGCAACACGCCCGCCGCCAATGCCGACGCGGTGGCCGAGCTTGCGGTGGGGCTGATGTTCTCGATGGCGCGCTGGATCCCGCAGGGCCACGGCTCGGTCACCTCTGGTGGCTGGGAGCGGCGCATCGGCACGCAGCTGGGCGGCAAGACCCTCGGCATCGTCGGCCTTGGCAATATCGGCAAGCGGCTGGCAAAGCTGGCGCTGGGTCTGGGGATGACGGTGGTGGCCACCGACAAATACCCCGATGAGGGTTTTGCCGCAGAGCATGGCGTCAGCTTCCTGCCGCTCGAGGATCTGCTGGCGCGGGCCGATTATGTCTCGCTGCATGTCTTTGGCGGCGAGGGCAATGCCGCGCTGATCAATGCCGAAACGCTGACGCTGATGAAACCGGATGCCAAGCTGATCAACCTCGCCCGCGGCGAAGTGGTCGATCTTGACGCGGTGGCCGCGGCGCTGGAGGCCGGAACGCTCGGCGGAGTGGCGATCGACGCCTATGTCTCCGAGCCGCCGGATGTGTCGCACCCGGTGTTCGCGCATCCGAACGCGGTCTTCACGCCGCACTCCGGGGCCGATACCAAGGAGGCGCTGGAAAACGTCGGCCTGATGGTGATCGAAAGCCTCGATGCGCTGTTTGCCGGGGACATGCCGCCGCGCTGTCTCAACACCAAGGAACTGGCCGCCCGCTGACGCGGCCTGCCCCGAACACTCGCTGGAGGGACGTTATGTCCGACAAACCGATTGTCATCACCATGGGCGACCCTTCCGGGGTTGGCGCCGAGGTCACCGTCAAGGCCATGGCCGGGCTCTCACCGGCAGAGCGCGCCCGCTACGCCGTGATTGGGGACGAGGACACGCTGCAGCGCGCGATCCGCGCCTGCGATCTCGATCTGGCGCTGCGCCCGCAGGGCAGCGGCCCCGAGGCGGCGCTGCAGGTCATCCATGTGCCCGTGGACGGGCTGCCCGGCAGCTTCGGCGTGCTGTCGGAGGCCTGCGGCGAGGCCTCGTTCCAATACATCAACAAGGCGGTCGAGCTGACGAGCTCGGGCGCGGCCTCCTGCATCGTCACCGCGCCGATCAACAAGGCGGCGCTGAACGCCGCGGGCCATCACTACGACGGGCACACGGGCATGCTGGCGCATCTCACCGGCTGCAAATCAAGCTGGATGCTGCTGGCCTCGCCGACGCTCAACGTGCTGCACGTCTCGACGCATGTGTCGCTGAAGGATGCGATCACCCGCGCCACGCCCGAGCGGGTGCTGGAGACGATCCGCGTCGGCCACAATCACCTGCGCCGCATGGGGCTGGAAAACCCGCGCATCGCGGTCGCCGGGATCAACCCGCATTGCGGCGAGGGTGGGCTTTTTGGCAGCGAGGACGACAAGCAGATCGCCCCCGGCGTCGAGATGGCCAAGGCCGAAGGCATCAACGTGCAGGGGCCGATCTCGGCCGATACGGTCTATCACCGCGCCAACACCGGGGCCTTCGATCTGGTGATCGCGCAGTATCACGATCAGGGCCACATCCCGATCAAGCTGATCGCCTTCGACACGGCGGTGAACGTCTCGCTGGGGCTGCCGATCGACCGGTGCTCGGTGGACCATGGCACCGCCTTCGACATCGCGGGCAGTGGCAAGGCCAACCACGTCAACATGCTCGCCGCGCTGGATTACGCGGGCAAACTGGCCGCCGCCAAGCGCAAGCTCGCCGCCTGATCTTGTGTGCAAGGTCCGTCGCTGCGCCCGTCACCGGATGGGCGCGGCGGCGGATCAGCGCTTTGCGCCGACGATCCGCAGCCAGCGAAAGATCAGCATCAGCGCAAAGGTGGTGACGATCAGCCCGATCAGATCCCCCAGCGCATAGACCGCCAGCACCGCGAAGGAATGATTGGGCAGCATGTAGCCCGAGAACACCAGCGACTGGCCCACCGAATTGATCACCGAGGCCAGCGTGCCCGCCAGCAGCAGCCACTTCCAGTGGATCTCGCGCTGTTGCCGGGCATAGAGCCGGTATCCCGCCCGCGCCAGCGCCTCGAAGGCAAGCAGCGCCGAGGCCGCGCCGATGGCGATCGACAGCAGGATCACCGGGTCGGTGGCGCTGCTGATGTCCGCCGGGGTGAACAGCGCTTCGGACAGGAAGGCGCCGATGCACAGCGGCACAAAGGCGATGCGCCCCATCAGCCATGTGGACAGCACGCGCACCCCATGCGGCAGATAGACGAGGCTGGCAAAGGCGGTGATGTCCGGCAGCACGCGCGATTGCAGCGGTGTGATCAGCACCGCCGTAAGCCCGTGGGCAAGGATGTAGGCCAAGGCCACAACCGCAATGTTCAGAAGTTTCGTCACGTCCGGGTCTCAGAGGGTAAGCGCGCAGGATGCCAAGGCTCGGTTCACCCTCGGTAAGGCATCGAAAGGTAACGCGCAATTCTCTTCGACGTGGCCGTCGGGACAGGCCGCCTTTGCGCGATTGCGCGGGGCGCGGTCTGAGGAGCTAGGCCAGTCCCTCAGAGCGGTCCCTTAAAGCAGCCTTTTAGGGCAGCCCGCTAGGGCAGCGGCAGGGGCGAGCCCACCAGATCGCTGCGCACCACGTAGGATTTCGCCTTGGTGTCTGCGGCGCGTTCCAGAAACCCGCGTTCCAGCAGCGTGCGGATGGCGCGGTAAAAGGTCGCCTGCGCGGCGGGACGCACCAGCGCATGCTCGCGGATCTGCTCGGAGCTGATGACATCGCCCGGACGCTCGCACAGCCCATGTGCGGCCAGCAGCACGTCGCGCTCGAAGCGGCTGAGGTCCTCGAGGCCGACATCGCGCTCGAGTTGCCGAAGCATTTCACGCAGTTGCAGAATTGAGCTGAGCTTGTCCATGGCGCCATTGTTCCTACAGCCCGCGCGCGACGTCAACAAATGTCACGGTCGGGCCAGAACTGAATTTATCAAAATGATAATCTCTTGGCGAGCCTGCCCACCCATGCTACCGGTAGAACGCGGCGTCATTTAGTCAGTGTTTTGTTAAATGGTTTCCGGAGTGGGAAGCGCCGCACCCTATTTCAGGACCTTTCGCCTTGGTGGCTGTTTGGCACCAAGGCGTTTTGTCTTTTTGGGGGGCGTCTTGCGCGCCCCCCAATGCCCGCAGCGGTTACATAATGCGCATTATCCGTGCCGTGGCGTGTAGCGGCAAAGCTAAAATGTCACCCATGAACAATTCAGGAATGTCACTCT
>NZ_JAAGOU010000026.1:0-69418 GCF_010500775.1 Salipiger sp. PrR002 | reverse complement strand
CCAAAATCACCACCTGCAATGTCGCGCTGTTTCACCAGCGGTGTCGCTGCACAGCTTTCTCGAAGCGGAGGCGAATGGCGAGGTAAACCGCTCCAATGACCCCTGCGTCGCATTCCTCCCTCAGTTGGAAAAACGTGTCGAGGCCAAGATATTGGAGCAGATACGCCATGGTGGGGATGGGGCGGAGCTGGGGAAACTTCTCTCCAAGAAGCATCCCGGTCGCACGGCCCTAATGGCTTCGGTGCGACTTTGGCAGGAAACACGTGATCCCATGTGCTTCGTCAAGAAGAGCCGGTTTAACGGGGGCAATGCCAAGCGGGTCTCGTCTCAGGTCGAGAGTGCCATACAGGCTGCGATCAAGACATACCTGCATCCGGGCCGGGTCAACATCCCGCACATCGCGGATGAGGCAAATCGAATTATTCGTGAATTGAACAAGTCGCTTGCGCTGAGTGACCAGCTGCCTGAGCGGGAGACTTGCCAGAGTACGGTGCGACGACGCATCGCCGAACTCGACCAGTTTGAAACCTGCGCGGCTCGGGAAGGAGTAGCGAAGGCCAAGAACAAGTTGGGACCTTACGGTCAGGGTCTTGATATCGAAGCGCCCTTGCAGCGCATCGAAATGGACGAGTGGCAGATCGACCTCATCGCCATGCTGGAAGAAGCCGGGATTGATGTCAGCGAGCCGAAGTTTGACGAACTTCGGACAGGGCGCTTCTGGGTCTGCGTCGCAATCGATGCCGCGACGAGGGTGATCTTGGCCATCAAGATGGCGAGAACGCCGAGCCACGAGACCGCACTGGCAACCCTATGGTTGGCCATGCGGAACAAGAGCGAGATATCGAAACAGCTGGGGTGCAAGACAGAGTGGAGCCAGCACGGCCACATTTTCAACGTGGTGGTGGACAACGGAGCTTCCTTCGTCAACCCGGAGTTCAAGGCGGCGCTCGCAGACCTCGGGATCGGGTATGAAGTTCTGCCTGCAGGTGTGCCCAAGCTGCGGGGACGCGTTGAACGCGTCTTCCGGACATTCGTCACGATGCTCATGCCGCTCCTGACCGGCAGAACGTTTAGCAATCCGCAGGAGCGCGGCGACTACCCGTCTGACAAGTATGTGGTTCATACCGCGGACAGCATTGTGGAACTTATGGTGCGCTTCGTCGTCGATGCCTACCACCATCGCGCGCATCGTGGCTTGGAATACGCGACACCCGCCGACACCTGGAACCGATTGATGGCGCTCTACGGGCATAGCCCGGCCAAATCACCGCATGTTCTCCGCCATTTCCTTGGTATCCCGCAAAAGCGTCAGCTTGGTCGTCACGGCGTCCTAGTCTGCGGCATAGCCTACACGAGCCGCAAGCTCGCCGCCTTTTTCCAGCGGAGGGGGGCGCAGCAGATCGATCTTCGCATCGACCCAGAGGACATGGGCTACGTCTCTGCCTGGTTCGATGATGCATGGCACACAATTCCGGCTGGATTGCCGAATGCGCGTGGAACGTCGCTCGCCGTTTGGGAGGCAACCATCCGGGAATTGCGGCGGTCGAACAAGGCCGCCTCGCGCCTGCATATCGAGGTCGTCGATGCCGCCCTCGAGCGCATCAAGAAGATCGATGATCACCAACGCGCTCGGCGCCAGATCGGGCCATTGACCGTGTCCGCAAAAGATATTCGCAGGGCGGAGCACGAAAGCTTTTACGGCCTGAGTTTCGGGATCGTCCCCGGCGAGGTCATCGAGAAACCGGCGGCCGCGGGGACGGCAAACCTGACCAGCTCGCTCTCCGACATTGCTGCGTCAAAGGGGGCGAACATCGAGGGAGTGCCCTCGGTCGACGACTCTTCCGATCAGTTCCAACTGCCGAATGATCCCGAAATCGAATGGAGATTCAGTGATGAAGACGAACAAGAGTAATCCTGAGGTCCGGCAGATCATTCAGGACATTCGGGGCGCGTACGTCCCGACCATGGCCTACGACCGCCTCGATGAGTATTTCGACCAGTTGCTCGAACAGAGGCGCGCGGACCTCGCCGAGGGCATTGTGTCCGACCTCAGGGGGATCGTCCTCGTCGGTCGCTCAGGGGCGGGCAAGACGACGGCAATTCAGGAGCTGAGGCGGCGCTATCGGAAACGATTGGTGTATGACGACCCGGACGGCGTGAATGAGATGATCAGCCTCAAAGTGCCGTCGCCAGCCACGATGAAGTTCGTCGCGACGGCTGCGCTGCACGCGGCGGGCTATCCGCTCGTCCGCGATCGGTCAGCGGCTGTGATCTGGGGTCTCGTGAAGCAGCAGTTCAAGTTGCGGAAAACCCTCTTCATGCACATGGACGAGGCGCAGGACTTGGCCCAGCACCAGACCGACAAGGAGCGGCAGGCCATCGTCAATACGCTCAAGTCCCTGATGGAGAACAGCCAGTGGCCCGTCGGCCTCCTCCTGACCGGAATGCCCGGCCTCAAGTCGATCATCAATCAGGACGCGCAGCTGGCACGCCGCATGTATCCGATCGAAATCGAACGCCTGTCGCCGTATGCAGGGCAGGATCAGGTCCTTGGCCTTGTGGCGCGTTACTGCGACAGGGCGAAGGTGCAGCGTGATGACGATGTCAGGGAGGCGGAGTTCGCGTCACGCCTCATGCTGGCGGCGGACTACGAGTTCGGGTTGCTCGCTCAGTTCATCGTAGAGGCGCTGACGCGTGCTCTCCGCGCCGACGGCCTGGAGGCATGTCTGTCCAGACGGCATTTTGCCGAGGTCTACCACATGCGGACCGCCGTAGGTCCAGGCCTGAACCCGTTTCTCGCCGAGGACTTCCACCGGATCGATCCGCGCCGGTGTTTCGATGACGGGGGCGACGATGCCTGAGGACGACATGCACAATGTGCGACTGGCGCTGACCGTTTCTCCGCTCAACGGGGAAACTCCCGCAAGCATCGGCTCCCGGCTCGCCGCCCGAAATGGTGTCAGGCCGCGAGACCTATGCTCCGACATGGGCATGCGGTGGCCGTTTCTCTGTTCTGGCCACCTGGACCAGCTTGCTCTGCTCGCCGACGTCGGGGGCCTTGAGTTGCCTCATCTTGAGCTTTGGAGCGCAGCGCAGGTTCGGACCGGTCACTACCGGGTCGGTCGCACCAAGAGCAGCACGGGCGTGTTCCGGCGCACGTCCAGCCGGGTCTGTCCGACATGCATAGAAAAGGCGCTTGGGGAAATGGGACGGTATGGGGCGCATCAGCTGCTCGAGTGGAACGTCCTGTGTCTTTTCGGGTGCGAGCGCCACGGGACGGCTCTTCTGGACCTGCCGCGCGCTGCAACCTCGCATGAAACCTATGATGTCGTGGCCCAGGTCGATCTCCACCGCGATCTGGTAAAGCAAGCTGCGGACCGACAGCAGGGATACGAGCCTACCGAGTTCGAAACCTACGTCCGCGGCAGGATTTACCGGGGCCCGCAGGATGACTGGCTCCGTGGTTTGGAGCTCACTCATCTGCACGGGGCTTGTATGACGCTGGGCGCGGTCATCTGCGGCGCGCCTTTGCAGCATTTCTCAGCCTACGGTCAGGATCAGGAACGCCAATTCTGCGTCGAGGGGCTGCGGGTTCTTTCCGCCGGTCCGGAGAGCCTCCTTCGCTGCATGGAGGAGCTCAAAGCGCGCTCCTGCTCGCGCCGGCCGTATTATTCGACTGACCTCGGCGCGTTCTACCATTGGCTCCGCGCCGCACACGAGCGCCCGGAGCTGCAAGGCCTGGTCGCCTGCGTCCACGCTTTCGCGGTGCGCAGCTACACGATGAAGCCCAACAGGCGCGTGTTGGGCAGGCCGGTGCCCGGTGTCCAGCGCATGTCATTTGATACAGCGCGCAGGCAAACCGGCCTCGGGGTCGCACTCTTGAAGCGGCTGATCGGCCACGTCGATGCTCTTTCCGATGCAGAGACTGAAGCCCTGACGGAAACGACGCCGGAGCAGCTCGACAGGGCGCTCGAATTCTGGGGTGGGTTGCGAAACCTCAAATCTACGGCTGCTGCACTGAACGTTCTGCCGACGCAGGTAAAGGGGCTGATCGACAAGGGAGTTCTGCGTTCGATCAGGTTCGGTACGGCGCTGCGCTATGTTTACGCGGAGGATGTGGGTCGGCTCTTGGCAGATGTGGCTGCTTTGCCAGAAGCGGCCGGTGTCGGGAGCTACCTCCCGCTTCGTGACCATTGCCGAAACCATCGTATTGGTTTGGTCCGCCTGATCATGCTCTGGCGGGATGGTAAAATCGAGGGGCTCGCCCGTGTGGCAGACGTGACAGGACTTCAGGCGATCCTAGTGCCGCAAGAGGTTGAAGTCGGCGCGCGAGAGGTCCAGTTCGCGCCGCGCGATCTGACGCCGCTTGAGGCCGCAGCCTACCTGAAGATCGGGGTTGGAGCCATTCGGGCGCTTCGGGATGCCGGGTTTCTCGGCCAAGCGGAATGTGTGAACGCCGATACCAATCACCGACACTCCCTGATCACCCGGTCCAGCATCCGTGACTTCGAGGCACGGTTTCTAACACTTGGGCAGCTCGCCAAGGCGTCGAAGGTGGCCCCGATCCATTTGGCGCGGAGGCTGGATAGGGAAGGGGTCCCGACAGTCAGCTGCGGAGGGCGACATGTTCGAGCCTACGAGCGATCGCAGGTTGCCGCGCATGGGGCACCCCTGAGGAGCTCGAGCCATGGATGATGACATCGAACGCCTGAGGAGCTTGCTCTTGGCCATGAGCGAGGTGGATGTGGAGGCTGCGGAGTATCATAAGCTACGGGCCCAGTTAATTTCCGAACTCGTTCGGATGCGGGCAGAACAAGATCTGCTCGAACGGTTGCGGCCAATTCAGGATCAGGTTGAGCGTATGGGCGCGCGAGACCCCGATTTTGACCTGAAGAGCTTCATGGATGCAGGTTGGGAGTAGCGGGCGGTTCGTGGGCGGTGTGGTGCTGCAGCAATGCGCAGATAGCCGACCTAGCTCCACTGGGTTCATTTCGCGATAGCTGCCGTTCGGGCGGAGCACAGAGATTGGCCCTTCCGAGCCCATCTTGTCTATTCGTTAGTGTGCAGCGAATGTCTGATTGTTCAGTAATGTTCCGCTTCGCCGAGTCCTCACCGGCGCCCCTTCATCGACGGCATCGGCGCGGCGCGGGAGAACATCGTCGCTTGGTCCGACGAGGTCCGTCAGGACTTCCTGCGCAAGCGCGGGTTCTCGAAGGCGGAGAAGAGGGGGAAAGGCGAGACGGTTTTGACCGAGGAAAGCCGCCCGCCCGAGCGCGCCTTCGACATTCTGCAAAGGATCACGGCGGTCGCCCGGTCGAAGCCGCAGCAGGATGCGCGGCTGGTGATGGGCGGAGGCGAAAGAGTTACTCGAAGGAGTCTCACGAAAGACGAAAATCGGTAGATTTCAGAAAAAAATGGGATCTCTGCTCCGCAGGTTTGATCTGAGATGTTCGCCAGAATGCACGGAAAAGAGCACCGTCCACGCTGCGCAGCTCTGCTAGCGTACCGAAATGGTGTCGCTCAACCCCCGGCGATCTTAAGGCCGGCAGATTCAAAGAGTACGCCCTGTGAGAAAATTCCAAGTGCACTCCAGACGAACAGTGGCTGCAAATTCTCTGCACCGGGTGCTCCAGTGACAATCCAATGAACTTGCAGAGCGCTGCAGACGAGTAAAACAAGCGCGGCGATGGCAACAGAGATCTCCAGCCAAGCCCTGTCGAGGCGGGAGACTATGATCCAACAGGCTCCGCCGCAAAGTGCCGCTCCTATTCCGATAAAAGTCAAAACCCGCTCCGAGGGTAGGGAGAGATCAACTGGTATCAGGTATGAGATCAACCATCCGACGCCGGTCGCGAGACCAAGTATGATTGCTTCCTTCATAATTTTATTTCGCCGAACTTGCCCAAGGTACAGGCAAGACCTTGACGCCAATTGGCTGACGGTCTGGGGAGAGCATTATTATCTGGGTTTGTGCCCTCGCGGGTTCCCCGGAAATCTTAAACGTCGCGGTGAAACTCTCTGGAGAAAACCCGAGATAATCTAGTCCCTCTTCGCCAACGACGTTTTGCAATGGGGTGTCGTCGCCAGGCAATGGTTCAGCTGAGTCGTACACCTCCACATCGAATCCTGACTCCTTGATTTGTGACCGCGCTTCTTCAAAATCGATGCCAACTGAGGCAGGGGCCCATGCCAAGAGGGCGCCACCTTTGGAGTCAAAGGTGGCTTCGATCACACCATCGTTCGGGATATGTGTCATTGCGGAGTATATCAAGTACTGTGTTTCAAACTTTCCCTCGACGATTTTTCCAGTTCTTGTGGCGCCACCGGTTCGAGTTGATTGTTCGTCGGTGCCATCGCCATCACTCTCACTATGACTGTCACCATCAGCGACGCGGATATAAGCTTGCGCATTCTGGCGGCTGGACCTCGATGGGATAATAGGTGCGTCTCTTTCGAGGCTGAATTGCCCAAAAGCTTCGTCGCAATCCGCTTGGCCGGACACGAGCGGCAAGTCAAACTCACGCTTCCAACCTATCTTGGGCCACTTAAACGCAAGATTGTCCGGGTGAATATTGTATATCAGATGCCATGCGACGAGTTCTCCATCAGGTCGGCCCTCGGCATCCAGGAGAGGATCAGCATCAGCCACCCATCGAAGGTGTACCAAACTTCTATCGCCCATCGTCTCGCCGGTGTAGGGCACGTGGCTATCGCCAGCCTCGTCATTTGCAGGTATCTCACAGATTTCAGCCGAGGCCACCATCGGGCAAATTGAAAGCATCGCTGAGAAACATGCCAAACCAATAGTCCGCATCTAACACCCCGTACGTTCTATCGCTGCTTTTCCAATCAGTCCCTGAGAAAAGTATAAAGGAGATATTTGGTCATTATAGGCAAACCTAACGCCACAAATCAAGCAGCGACCAGTCAACTAGCGCTAACAGCCCGCGGCGAGCCGCATGTGTGACGCTGTGACGAGCCATCGCTCCCGGAATGAGAGGGGTGCCGGGTTTTTCGTGACGGGTTTGGAGGTCGAGAGAGAGGCTCCCGGCTGGCGTGTCGTGGAGATATCCCGATGACCTAGCAACAGAAGATCACCCTCAGCGCCTAGCGTGACATCCCCTTCAACAAGCTGATGCTCAGCCAGTCGAACGTGCGCAACGTCGAGGCCGGCCTGTCGATCGCGGCACTGGCCGAGGACATCGCGCGGCGGACGCTGCTCAGCCCCATCACAGTGCAGCCCATGCTGGACGACAGCGGCGCCGAGACCGGCATGTACACGATCCCTGCCGGCGGGCGGCGGTGCAAATCGCTACACGTGATGTTTGAAAATTCCAGAAGCTGACATATAGCCAATGACCGGAGAGGCCGCACCACTGCGGCCCCATTCTCTCGGGCTGAAGGTCCGCTTCGCCGCTAGGCAAATCGGGGCGGAGGGCGAGTCTGGGCTGACACTTGCCGAATGCGCTCGCGGCAAACGCGCGTCCGGCAAGGGTAGGCCGGGGTTCGGAGCGCTGCAGCGGCGTCGGACGACAGGTAGCCGGTCCTTGCTGCCGGTCGGCTCGATCAAGAATCATCATGCTCTCAGCACGGTGGGCCTGGTTCGATTGATGCGGTGGGTAGGGTAGCAGTCACGGCGCACGTGCGACCCATCCACGAAACGTCAGGGCAGCATAAAACATCGCGGCGTCGACGAACCCGCCTTCGCGAAGAAGGTGCTCTTCTTGGTCAGGGGTTAGCAAGGTCAGCCGTTCGACCATTTTGCGCCCTGCGGCGCGAGCCTGCGTCCAGTCGGGAGTCTCATGGTCGCGAAAGGCGCTCGAAAGCGTCATCCATCGTTCGGGGTCCGGCTCCGGCGCGGTATGCTCCACAACGACCAGCGGAGCACCCGAGTTCAGTCGGCTCCGGATTTCCTGCAAGGCCCGCAGACGCTCATGTCGCTCGAGGTTATGGAATGTCAGGAGGCAGGTCGCACCGTCAAAAGTTCTCGAAGGCAGGTCCTCAGCTTTGCCTTTGATCAAATCGACACGATCGCAGTACGGGCTGAGCACTTCCTTGGCTAAGTGTAGCATCGCCGCTGACGGATCGACCCCGGTGAACCGCCACATCGGCCGGGCTTCCGCCATGGCTGAAATTTCCATGCCTCCGCCAGCACCCACGACCAGAATATGCGCCTCTTCTGGCGCTCGTTCAGCAAGGAGCAGGGTCACCATGTGATGAAGGTCACTTAGTCCTGGTACGTTGCGCCGGGCATTCTCGGCATATGCTGCGACGGTGGCCAGGTTCGTGAAGGGGGAGTATTCATGTGTCACGATGTCAGTCTCCAAAAGCCAGGGACCGATGAATGGCGAGCGCGGCCATGACCCCGTCGGCGCAGGCGAACGTGACCGTGTGTCCGGACCGCGTGATGTCCCCAGCCGCATGGGCCCCAGGTACCGTAGTGGCCTTCATATCGTCCACCGTGATGATCGGCCCCAGCATCCCCGCCTCGACGGCGCACCCAAGCCTTTCGGCAAGGTCGCTATTCGGGCGGTTTGCAGGCGCAATGAACAGCGCGTCGATGGGCCTTTCGGGCGCATTCTCAAGGCTGACGGCGGTCAATCCGGCGCCTTCGCCGACAAGACCCGCTACCGTACCCGGTTCAATTCCGACGCCACGCTTTCGCAAGATCGTCATGGCGTCGGGGTCAATGGTGCCGCCGTCGAGGAAGAAGGTGGTCGGCCCCCATTCGGCGATCAGGCTGGCTTGATGGATCGAGGCTTCGGAGAGGTTGAGGACCCCGAGCCTTTGACCGCTGAACTCATAGCCATGGCAATAGGGGCAGTGGATGACTGATTTCCCCCACCGCTCGGGAAGGCCAGGACGTTCGGGCAAGATGTCGGTGATCCCGTAGGCGAGCAGGAGCTTGGTACCGGACACCACGTCGCCGTTCTCCAGAGCGACGTGGAAGGTGTTGCCGGTGCGCGTGGCATCCACGGCTTTCGCGTCCATAAAGGATGCACCCGGGTAGGCCTTCACCTGCTCGCGCATCGTCTCGAGCATGACCAGGGGGGCGCTTCCGTCCTGTGCAAAAAACCCGTGAGAGGCCGCCGCAAAACGGTTGCGGGGCTTTCCTGTGTCGAGGACGAGAACCGATCGACGGGCGCGCACGAGGTAAAGCGCAGCAGACAGACCGGCAAAGCTGCCTCCAACAATGATTGCATCATAGGTCACTTGATTTTCCTTCTATCTGACCGAGAGACACCGCAAGCGGTGATGCCCGATTCTTGTATCACTTGCAGATACGTAACCCCTGTCCCGTCTTGTATCAATAGGAGGTACGAGATAGGCAGGTATCGCGGTCGCGGTCGCGGTCGCGGTCGCGGCGCAGAGAAGCTGAAAGGTCCCAGGATGAACAAAGACACTCGTCTGTCCGACGTGCTCCATGTGTTGTTGCATATGGCTCAGGCGGATGCGCCGCTGACCTCCGAGGTGCTGGCGCGCAGCATGGGCACCAATCCTGCCGTCTTCCGGCGTACGATGGCGGGTCTGCGCGACGTTGGCATCGTGCGGTCGGAGAAAGGGCATGGTGGGGGGTGGCAGCTAGCAGAGCCGCTAGAGCGGATCACGCTCATGTCGGTCTACGAAGCGTTGGGTTGCCCGAACCTGTTTGCGATAGGCAGTCGCAGTGAACACGGGGAGTGCCTCGTCGAGACCAAGGTCAACGCCGTCCTGGCAGAAACGATGCATGAGGCCACGGCACTCTTCGCGAAGCGCTTCAGCGCACTAACCTTGGATCAGATCGCCCCGAACGTTCCGGTTCCCGCTTCGATCCATTTGGACAAATAGCGCGCAGGACAGCCGTAGCCGAGTTACGGTCCTGAGCGGCAACGAACAACTTGGACAGGGCACAGCCAAGTGCCGAACTCACAAGAATAAAAGATCGTCGGGCAACGTCGTGACTTGGGTCAGAAATGCTCGGCATTTGGGTCGGGAATGCTTGGCAGAGTATGGGTGGACGACCAAGATTTTAAGGCTATCCCCGCCGCCGAGAGTCGCTTTAGCAAGACATTCGACACCTCCAGGGAATGGCAAACACCAAGGCCACCGCATTGCGGTGGCCTTCGTGTTTTCTGGGGATCGCTTTTTCCAAACGCATATCTGCTTGGCTTGCGTGACGCATTTTGTACGGCGCGCGTTGCCGAACGTCACAGAAGCTTTACCTTTCTTGGATAACACGCACGGGTTTCCCCGAAAGGCTTCCAACTTAATGTCCTCACATGGTGAGCAAATCGCAGCACTTCCCCTGCAATGGGACAAGAAAGGCAATCTCCGGATTCTGATGGTCACCTCGCGCGATTCCGGTCGCTGGGTGATGCCCAAAGGATGGGAGATGGACGGCAAGAAGCCTTGGGCCGCGGCTGAGATCGAAGCGCTTGAGGAAGCTGGGGCGAAGGGCTTTGTCGGGAAGGACCTGATCGGCCATTACCACTACCCCAAACGTCTGGACGGTGGCGCGTCGCTGCGTTGCCGGGTCAGGGTCTATCCGATGATCGTCGAGACGCTGAAACGCGACTGGAAAGAGCGCAAGGAACGCAAGCGCAAGTGGTTCAGCCCCAAGGCCGCGGCGAAACGTGTGGACGAACCGGAACTTGCCGATCTTCTGCTCACCCTATGCCGCGCCCCGCGCAAGCATCCGGTGATCGCCCCTTTGCTGACCTGAAGCGACTCGCGCCGTCTTCGACCAGCTGTGGACGCTTACTCTCATGTGAGCGCTACCTCTGCCGCCCTGTGTCGCCTTAGCGTCACTCAGCGCGACATTCCGGCAACGCCGCATTCTCAAATTTGCGCAATCTCCCGGGCCCTAGGCTCGGCGTCTGGGAAATAAGGCGAAAATAAGATACGCCGGACTGCAGGGTAAGAGGCTGCCGTCCGCCATATGGACGAGTGGCCCGTGACAGGCAGAGTGGTGTGATCATCGGCAGAACGAAGCAATGGCGTGCGCCCCTTGGGTGCCGCGCCGGGTGAGGTTTTCGTTCGCCGGGTCTTTCGAAGGTGATTTCGCTTTCCGTCGGTCCCCTATGCGGTGCGGCACGTTGCCGTGGCCGGTTTGCGAGTGTTCGAGTTGAGAGGGAGGGGAAGATGGCACGATCGTCTTTCCATTGGGTCGGAGGTCTCGCGCTTGTCGCGCTCCTGCCCGCATGCATGAAAACCTATGGCGCGGACGCTCCGGCGTCGCAGCCCTACACGGCCAGCGTCGCCGCCGCAGCGCCTGCGCTCGGCCTGCGCGCACAGCCCGACGGGGCGGATTTGATGGCCCAGCTCGCGCAGCGCCCTTCGGCGCTCGTGCCCGGCACCCCCTATGCGGCGGTCGCGGCGGCGGTGCTGCAGGGGTCAGCCTTCGGTGCCGAGGCAGAGCTTCGGCTTGCGCCGCTGCGCGGTGAGGCCGAGGAATTGAGCTGGCTGCCCGAGCTCGCGCGCGGTGCGTCTCTGGGGGCTCTGCGGGACATGTCCGCGCGCATCATGGCGCGGCCAGAGCGGTTCGATACCTCGCGCAAGCTGGCAGAGCGCGACCTTGCACAGGCACAGATCGAGACGGCGGCGCTGGCGCTGGCGGAAGAGGCCAACGTCCACGTGCACGAGGCGCTCGCACAGCATCTGGCCGGTGAGGAGGCGCGGGCGCGTGCCGCGCTTTATGAGGCCAGCTATCGCGATCTGGCGGGGCTGGACTGGCCGATCTCGCAGGCGGTTGCCTCGGGTGAGCTGGTGTCCTCCGAGCTTGCCCAACTGCGCGCCGAGGTGGCGGATGTGCGCCGCGGTCTCGCGCAAGCCCGCGCGGCTGAGGCCGAGGCGCGCCGCGAGCTGGTCGCCATGGCAGATGGTCGGCTTGGCGGCGTCGCGGGCGCGGGTGCCTTGCGTGAGATGGTCGGTGCCGTGCCGCTGCCGCTGATGAAGGCGCAGGCTGCGCGCGCAGAGCAGGAGGCGCGGCAGCGCCTTGGGGCGCATTCCCACATGGAGGGCCTGCAACTGCGCCGCTCTGCCGAAGAGCTCGACGCATTGGAAGAGGCGGCGGGCTACGCGGGCGAGGGGGCCGAGGCCGGAGACTGGGGTGCCCCGTCGCTGCAGGTTCAATGGCCGGAGCGGGCGGCAGGGTCGGAAGCGGAGATGCAGATCGGTGGCCTTGCGCGGGATCGCGATCGGCTGCGCTCCGAGGCTGCGGCGGCAGCGGCGCAGGCATCCGCCGCGGCTGAAGTGGCGGCGCTGGCGCTGCGTGACTACCGCGCGGGCAGGGGCCATGCGGCGCAGCTTCTGGGGCCGCTGGAGCGGGCACTGGATGCGCAGGAGGCAGAGATCACCAGCCGCTTCGCGCTGGCGCGCACCGAGCTGGACCTTGCCTATCTGCAGGGCACGCTGGTGGCGGGCAGCGACCTCTGAGCGCGTCGCTCAGCCTTCGCTGTCGATCCAGATCGTCACCGGCCCATCGTTGATCAGCGCCACCTTCATATCGGCACCAAAGCGGCCTGTGGCGGTGGCGATGCCCTCGGCGGCGATGCGCCCGGCGAAATACTCGTAAAGCCGCTCGCCTTCATCGGGGGAGGCCGCGCTGGAAAAGCCGGGGCGGTTGCCGCTGCGCGTGTCGGCGGCGAGGGTGAATTGGCTGACCACCAGCGCCGCGCCGCCTGTGTCGCGCACCGAGCGGTTCATCCGCCCTTCCTCGTCGCGGAAAATGCGCAGCTTGGCGATCTTTGCCGCCAGCTTGTCGGCCTGTGCCTTGGTATCGCCCTGCATGGCGCAGATCAGGATCAGCAGACCCGGACCGATCTCGCCGATGACCGCGCCTTCGACCGTGACGCTCGCCTCCGAGACGCGCTGGATCAGTGCCCTCATGTCTGCGGCTCCAATTCCGAAAGCCATGGCGGATTGGCTCCGGCGCGGCTCACCGTCACCGCCGCCGCCTGCGCACCCAGCGCGACCGCAGGGCGCAGCGTCTCTAGCGGGGTGCTGCGCAGGACGTCGCGGCGCAGCAGCCCGTCGCGGCTGAGCCCGGCCAGAAGGCCCGCGTTGAACGTATCGCCAGCGCCCACCGTATCGACCACCGTGGCGCGCGTGGCGGGCACCTCGAGGCTCCCTTGGGCGCTGACCGCAAGGACCCCCTCGGCGCCCCGCGTCTCCAGCACCAGCGCGCTGCCACCCTCGATCAGCGCCTCGGGCGTGGTGCCGAGCCATGCCATATCCTCGTCGGAGATTTTCACGATGTCGGCGCGGGCGAGCATAGCGGCAAGCCGGGCGCGGTAGCGCGCCTCGTCCTTGATGAAGCCGGGGCGGATATTGGGATCGAGCATCACCACCCGGTCGCCCGCCTTGGCGCAGAGCGCGGCATAAGTGTCGGCGCAGGGCTCGGAGACGAGGCTGATGCCGCCAAAGAACAGCGCTTCGGTGTCACCGTCCAGCGCGGGAAGATCCGCCTCCGACAGCATCCGCCCGGCGGTGTTCTCGTCATAGAAGGCGTAACGCGCGTGGCCATCCACCAGCGTCACGAAGGCGAGCGTGGTGGGCTGGTCAGAGCGCGGGCAGGCGCTGTGGTCAACCTTGGAAGCGGTCAGCGCATCGGCGAGGATGCTGCCGAAAAGATCGGTGGAGATGCCGCCGAAGTAGCCCGCAGGCGCGCCAAGCCGGCCAAGCGCAATGGCGGTGTTGAACACCGCGCCGCCCGCAACCGGCGCAAAGGCGGGTTCTCCGCCGGTGCTGGTTCTGGGCAGCATGTCGATCAGCGATTCTCCGCAGCACAGGATCATCTCTCACTCCCTCGTCGGTGATCTTCTTGGTTTTGTTAGCGCTATACCTAGCGCGTCCGGGGGGCGTCGCTCAATAGCCTGTGGGCAGGCTGAAGCTGACGTCGCCCTGCGATTGCGACAGCATGTAGCCGACAAATCCCGCCACGATCGCCCCGACGATCACTGCCAGCGCGATTTTCCACACCGACCACGGGCGCTCTCCCTGCACCCGCCCGGTGGTGCCGTTGACCACGAAGCGGTAGGTCTGGCCCCGGAACTTGTAGGCCGCCAGCCAGACCGGCAGCAGCACATGCTTGAAGGTCACGTCCGACACCTGCGTGTCCACCGAGGTGATCCGCTGCTGGTCGCCGCCGATGTCGAACTTGATGTCGCGGGTGATCTGCCGGTCCATGATATGCCGCGCCTCGACGAACCCGGCGTCGAGATCGACCTGATAGCCCTCGGCGCGGAACCCGGCGAGAAACTCGGGCCGATAGGGTTCGAGCCGGCTCAGATCCCACGGCTCCAGCGCGTCGGTGAATTTCTTCGGCAGAGACTTCGAGGCCAGCACCAGCACGTCGTCGAAGAAGCGCGCAACGCGCCCGCGCACTGGCGTCCACCGCACCTTGGCGACCTGCACCTGCTGGCGCTTGCCGTCACGCATCACCGTGCGCGTCTCGTAATAGACCGTGCCGCGCGCGCCGCTGTAGGCAGAGCGGGTATGGGCGTCGAAGGTCCAGTAGGGCACATAGATGCCCTGCATCTTGCGGCCCTTGCGGGCATATTCCTTGAGGCCATTGGGGGCGAACCACAGCCGCCCGAGCCAATCGTTCATCGCGCCGCGCGCGGCGCTCTCGTCAAGCGCGAAGGGCAGCACGCCCTTGGGTTTGATCTGCCGGTGGGTGCCGGTGTCGGCGACAACCGGCGTGGCGCAGAACGGGCATTCGGTGGCATGGGTGTCGGGATCGAACTCGACCTCGGCGCCGCAGTTCGGGCATTGGGTGACCCGCAGGTCCTCCATCTCCTGAAGCGGCAGCAGGTTGTCCATCGCGGCGCGGAAATCCAGCTCGCGGATGTCGCTTTCCCATGGGCCCGTGGATTCGACCTTCTGGCTGTGGCCGCAATGATCGCAGACCAATTCGCTCGTCGACGGATCGAACCGGTAGTCGGCGCCGCATTGTTCGCAGGGAAATCGGTGGGTTTCGTTCATGCCCGAAGTGCCTCCAGATCCGCCATTTCCGGCAGCGCCACCCTAGGCGGATGGGACGGGAGAGGGAACTGGTTTTCGGGCACGCGTTTCGCCGATGCGCTGCGGGCGCAGGGGCTTGCGCACACAACTTCGCGACAGGCGCTTTTCTCGCGTGCGGCTCCAAGGCTAGGGTGCCGGGGACAGAGGTGCCGGAGACCATGATGACAGGACTGAACACATGCGCCGGGGCTGTCCTCGGGCTTGCGCTCTGCAGCGGCGCGGCCATGGCCGCCGACCTGTCATGGCGGTTCGAGTGGCAGGGCGGCGACGGTTACGAGATGCGCGGCGCGCTGGCCATCGACGCAGCGCTTGCAGAGCGCGAGCGTGTCTTTGGCGAGGACGTGGAGTGCTTCGTGGTCGAGGGCTACCACGAGGGCGAGCCGATTGGTCGCTGGGCGCTCGGCATGAAGACCGAAGACACCACGTGGTCGCTTACCTTCCTGCCGCAGCAGAACGCCTTCGAGGTTTTCGGTCCACAAAGCCTGATGCCGCAGGCGTGGAACATGGATGGGTTCGGCACGGATTGCGGACGGGACGGCTTCGGCTTCAACATCGGCAATGCGGCGCAGGACCTCTGCCTCGATGGTCGGCTGCTGGTGGCCTCGCAGGTGCCGCCCGCGCGGCCCTTCCCGGCGGTGCCCGACCCGTCGGTCAAATTTCCCGCCGATGCCTGCCTTGCCCCGGCACTGCTGGGACAAGCAGGGCCGGAGGCGGTGCTGCCCGCCTCCTTCCCGGTTGCCTCCCGTGCGATCAGACGCCCGGAGGCGGCGGCGGCAGAACGGTGAAGAGCTGCGCCAGTTCGGTCACGTCCTCGGCGCGTTTCCAACCGTCCTGACCTTGGGTCCAGACATAGCTGTCACGGGTCAATTCGCCCTCGGTCGCCATGCGTCCGAGCCGGGCCTTGGAGAAGGGGCCGCTGGTCTGGCCGCCCGAGGCCACGTGCCACACATGTTCCACCGGCGGCGGGGGAGGCGGCGGCGCGGCGGCAACGGTCTGCTGCGGGCGCGCGCCCCACGGACCCGCCTGCGCGCCGGTCATGGCACCGCCCATGGCCATCCCCATGCCCGCGCCAAAGCCGGTGCCCATGGCCTGACCGGCGGCAGAGCCCTCGGCCCCCAGCGCCTCGGCGGCCTGAAAGCGGGTATAGGCATCAAGATCGCCCACCACGCCCATCGACGTGCGCTTGTCGAGCGCCTTCTCCACCGCATCGGGCAGCGAGATGTTTTCAATGTAAAGCTCGGGCAGCGACAGGCCGTATTCGGCGATGGTCGACGAAATACCCTCGGCCAGCATCTTGCCCAGCTCTTGCGTATTGGCCGCCATGTCGAGCACCGGAATGCCCGAAGAGGCGATCAGCCGCGAGAACTCCTGCACGATGATGTTGCGGATCTGAAAGCTGATCTCGTGGCTGGTGAACTCGCCATCGGTGCCGACGATCTCGACGAGGAATTTCGCCGGGTCCGACACGCGCACCGAATAGGTGCCATAGGCGCGCAGGCGCACGGGGCCGAACTCGGGGTCGCGGCAGATGATCGGGTTCTTCGTGCCCCACTTCAGCCCGGTGAAACGGGTGGTGTTGACGAAATAAATCTCTGACTTGAAGGGCGAGCGGAAGCCGTGATCCCAGTGCTGCAGCGAGGTCATGATCGGCATGTTGTTGGTCTCGAGCATGTAGAGACCCGGCGTGAACACATCCGCCAGTTGCCCTTCGTGCACGAAAACCGCCGCCTGCCCCTCGCGCACGGTGAGCTTGGCGCCGTATTTGATTTCATGGCCTTCGCGCTCAAAGCGCCAGACCATCGTGTCGCGGGTGTCGTCGGTCCAGTGGATGACGTCGATGAACTGCCCCGAGAGGAAATCCAGAATTCCCATGATCATCTCCTGTTGTCGCCTGTCCTCAGCTCAGCTTGGCCCGCTGCCGCCGGTCATCTGCGCGGCAAGATCCTGCACGATCGGCCGCGCGGTGGCGGCATCCATGCCGGGTTTGAGCTGGGGGTCGTAAAGGATTTTCAGAAGCATCTCGTCCATCGAGGTGAGAAGCGCGAACTCGTCGTCGTCATTGAAGATCGAAGGTCGGGCCTGCGGGCTGTCGTTGCCAAGCCCCAGTCCCTGCGCCACCTCTTCGTGGATGCAGGAACGGCGCAGCAGATCCGGATGCTCGGAGCGGATCACCGCGATGGCCTGACCGTAGGCATAGCCGTCGGGCTCGTCGGAAAAGGCGATGACGAGGCAGTGGATCTCACGCGGCAGATCGTTGAACACCGCCAGCGCCGTGGGGTTCACGTCGGGCACCAGCTGTTTGATGCGCGGGGCGATGGACTTCTTATCGTCCTCGGACATGAACAGAACGTGGAAATTCGAACTGCCGGTGGTCATCGAGATCGGATGCCCGGTGATCCGGCCAAGACGGCTGACGTATTGGCTGAGCTGGTTGCGGTCGGTGAGCTGCTGCTCCGCCGGAACATGGTCGCCGAACTCCACCGAGACGCGCACCGGCTTGAGCCATTTCTTCACCCGGCCAAGTTCGCCGCGTGAGGGTTTCAGCCCTTGGCCGCGGGCGTATTCCTCGGCCAGAGCGATGCGTTCGAAATTGCGCATCAGCATGGTGTCGGTGACCGGCGTGTCAGGCCCGCCGCCGTCGGTGCGGAGCAGGCCCTGTGACAGCAGGTCGGCCTGCACCCGCGCGTAGTAGACCTCCAGATCGTAGCTCGCCAGCGATTGCCGCGGCGCGCCCGGGGTTTCAGCCTCGCGAGGCTTGAGCCCGGAGGGGCGCGACTGCGGCAGCACCTCGGTGCTGCGCGGAGCCAGGGCAGAACTATCGCAGGCTGCGAGGCCCGCGCAAACCAAGATGCTCAGTACACTTTTACCCCAACCCCGCATATGGTCACGACCCCGCTGGAACCGAAGTGGCGGCGTTGTCGCCGGTGCCGGTCGACCGCGCCTTGGCCGAAGCCAGCGTGTCGCGCAGCTCGGCTTCCATCTGCTGCAGGTCCTTCTCGGCGGCGGCGCGGCGCGCCTTGCCTTCGTCGGCGATGCGCAGGCTGTCTTGGATCGTGGCGATCAGATCGGCATTGGCCTGTTTGACCGACTCGATGTCGAAGACGCCGCGCTCCATCTCGGTGCGGATGGCGGCGTTGCTGTCGCGCAGATTCTTGGCGTTGGAGGTCAGTAGCTCGTTGGTCAGATCGTTGGCGTCGCGCACGGCAGCGGCGGCCTCGGACGAGCGCTGAATGGTCACCGCCTGCGCCAGCTGGGTCTCCCAGAGCGGCACGGTGTTGACCAGCGTCGAGTTGATCTTGGTGACGAGGCTCTTGTCGTTTTCCTGCACCAGCCGGATCGAGGGCAGCGACTGCATGGTCACCTGCCGGGTCAGCTTGAGATCGTGCACCCGGCGTTCCAGATCGTCCCGCGCGGCACGCAGGTCGCGCAGCTCCTGCGCCTTCATCACCTTCTGATCCTCTGCGGCGGCCTCCACGGCGGCCTCGCGGGCGGGGATGTCGTTGGCGTCGAGTTCCTCGAGCTTCTTCTGGCCCGCAGCGATGTAGAGCGCCAGCTCGTCATAGAAGGTCAGCGTCTTGTCGTAGAGCAGGTCGAGCGATTTGATGTCCTTGAGCAGCGTGTGCTCGTGCTTCAGAAGATTGTCGGTGATGCCGTCGATCTGGCCCTGCACCTCCTCGTAGCGGGCGGTGAACTTGGCGAAGGGCGCGGCCTTGCCGATCAGCTTTTCCCACCAGCTGCGCTTGCGGCGCACATCCAGTTCCGAAACCGAAAAGCCGCGGATCGTGGTGACGATGTCGCGCAGGCTGTCGCCCGCGGGGCCGACGTCCTTGTTGCGCACGTCCGCCAGCATCGCCTGACTGATCTCCTGCAATTCGGCCTGCGCCGCCGAGCCGAAGGAGACGATCGACTGGGTGTCGCCCATGTCGATCTCGTCCATGCGGGCGCGGATCTCTTCGGTCACCTCGGGCGAGGCGGCCTCATAGCTCTCCACCTCATCCGCGGGCTTGGGGTCGGGCAGGATCACAGCATTCACCTCTTCCACCATAGCCAGTTCCTGCTGGGCCTTGGCTCTTACGTTCTCGGACATCGGACTTCCTCCGTATCTGTCTCTCATTCAGGCTCTTTGAGCCGCACGCCTTCGCGCTGAAGGCGGTCGCGCAGCACGTCGATCTCGACCGTGAGGTCGGCATTATTGTCGAGCAGCAGCTTGCGGTTCTTCTGGCCGAAGCTCTCCTCGAGGTCCGTCAGCAACATCATGAAATCGGACTTGGCCCCGCGATCCTGCGTGCGGCTGTAGATGTCGGCGAATTTCACCGCCGCGTCGCGCGCGCCCATCAGGTAGACACCAAGGTATTTGCGCGCGGCGGTCAGGTCGCGCGGGTCCTCTTCGACGGTGCGGATGAGGTCCTTGGCCTTGGCGTGAAAGCGCTGCACGCGCGCCTCGACCTGCCGGTCGCCCGCGCGGCGGACCGCATCTTCCATGGCGTTGAGATAGGCCTCTGCCTCGTCCACCACCTTGGCGACGCGATCCTGCTGGAACGTGTCGATGCCTTCCATGCCCTTGTGCTTCATCGGGTCGAGCCCGAAGGCGCCCACGTGAAGCGCGGCGGCGGACAGCCCATAGAGCACCGGCGCCACAAGGCCCGGATCGGCTTTGAAGGCCGCGAGACCGATCCCGACGCCCGCGCAGGCTGCGGCGAAAAGCTTTCTCGGGATCGAAGGGCGGCGGGCGATCTTGCGCTCGTCATAGGCGGCCTGCGCCCGCAGGCCATCGCGCAGCAGCCACGCGCCAAGCAGCAGAATGCCCGCGCCAACAAGGCCCAGAGCCAGCCCCGCGGCGCCATCGTTCAGCGAGGTCGCGGCCAGCACAATCGGGGGGACGAAGAGCACATTCGAGCGTGCGCCCACCGGATCGACCTTCGCTCCGTGATAGAGCGGCCGTTCATCGGTGGTGCCGGCATCGTCGGAAGACCCGTCGGGACTGTACTTGCCGCCGTAGCGTTGTGCCAAGGTCAGAGCCCTCCCAGCCAGCCGGAAGTAACTCCGAAAAGAAGCACGATCAGCAGCACATAGGCCACCTTGCGTAAGCCCTTGTCGGTCATGGTGCCCCCCGCAAGCTCTCTCGGTTCACCAAGAACTTATGCGCTTAGATGGTCACTTGCTAGGGGGGAGTTCCCTTGGGTCGGCTCTTGTTTGGGGAGAAGTCATGCCAAGCGGCACAAGGTGGCCATCACATTGGCGTTTCAGGCCGCGTTCTTGTCGACCATGCGGTTCCAGAGGAGGTCTGCCTCGACATCATAGGCATCGCGGCCCTGCTCGGTTCCGGCCTTGCGCAGACGCTCTTCGAAGGCCTCGCCCAGCGAGGTGAGCCGCGCCAGATAGCGGCGGCGCGCCTTCATCCGATCTTTGGTGCCCCATGCTTCGATCAGGCGCGCGTTTTCCTTGCTCAGAAGCTCAAGAAAACGGGCCACCGGCTTGCGCAGGCGTCGTGCGGCCAGCGGGTCCTGCGAAATCGCCTGCATCAACCCCATCACACCGCTGCGCAGAGCTTCGGCCCGGCGGCTGAGCTCGGCATCGTTAAGAGCCGCCACGTCTGCAACGGCAAGCCCAATGGCGGCGTCGATACGGTTCAGCGTCTCCTGCGTGCGCAGATGCGGCATGTCTTCTTCGACCGTGGCCCGTTTGCTGGTGAGCGGATCTCTGCCGAAGGCCGCGACACCCAGCCCAAAGGCGAGCACGCCGAGGCCCAGCGGCACCGGCAACGAGACGAAGTGATGGCCCGCGAGAATCATCACCAGAAGGCCAAGCAGCGCCGCACCGATCATCTTGCGCGGCAGGCGGGGTGCCTTGGCCGTCTCTGCCGCTTCGAAGGCGCGGGCGATCTGCGTGCCGCGGTGGATCAGCCAGACCGCCAGCGCGAAGATGACCAGCATCAGCAGGCCGGTGAAGGTGGTTTCGGGGCGCCCTTGGAACAGCAGCATCAACAGCGGGAACGCGGCAAGCAACAGCACGCCCAAGCCGGAATCCAGCGGCCCGGAGGATGCGCTCTGTCTGCGTTTGCGTGAGGGTCTTGCCATGAGGATGTTCCGTGGTCCGTTCAAGGCCGGGCGAGGCTGCGTGAGGGGAGGGGTCCTTGGTCTGCCGTCTGGCGGCTGCGTTGCGGGATCAGAAATATCCGAGCACGAAGATCAGCAGCCAAAGCGCGGCGAAGGCCAGCCTCGGGATCAGCAGTCCACGGTCACGGGTGCGGGCGGTGGCTCCGGCCAGCGCTTGATAGGTGTCCGCTGCAACGCCTCTGAGGTTCCCAAGAACGAGAACCGTGGTGGCGGCAAGGATCATGATGGCGAGTAGTGTGCTCATGCCACCCAACCTGCCGCCGAAAGCGGGCGAAATGAGGGCGCATTCCAGCCCAATACGTGAAATTTAGTCCAGCGTTAACGGCGGCTTAAGGCGATATGGGCGGCTTTTTGGCGAAGCCGCCCGCTGGGTGCCCTATTGCCTGCTTTTCGGCGGTCCCTTGCGCCGGGTCCGAGTCGGCACGGGTTTTTCGGTCTTGGCACCTTCCAGCCCAAGCTGATCGCGGATCACCTTGGGGCGCAGTTCCTGCACTTCGCCGGTTTTCAGCTCGCCCAGTTGGAACGGCCCGTAAGAGACGCGGATCAGCCGGTTCACCGTCAGTCCGATGTCGGCCATGGCGCGGCGGATTTCGCGGTTCTTGCCCTCGCGCAGGCCAACGGTCAGCCATGCGTTGGCACCCTGCTGCCGGTCGAGCGTCACCTGCATCGGCTGGAACGCCTGACCGTCCACCACGATGCCCGCGCGCAGCGGCTTCAGCATGTCCTCGGTCGGCGCGCCGTTCACCCGCACCCGGTATTTGCGCAGCCAGCCGGTCGAGGGCAGTTCAAGCTGGCGCTTGATGCCGCCGTCATTGGTCAGCAGCAGCAGGCCCTCGGAGTTGAGGTCGAGACGCCCGATGCTCATCACCCGGGGCAGATCCTCGGGCAGCTTGTCAAAGATCGTCTCGCGGCCCTTCTCGTCATTGGTGGTGGTCACCAGCCCGACGGGTTTGTGATAGAGCCACAGACGCGCGGCTTCGGGCGGGGCCAGCGGCACGCCATCGACGGTGATCCGGTCCTTGGCGGTGACGTTCAGCGCAGGGCTTTCCAGCACCTTGCCGTTCACCGAGACGCGGCCTTCCTCGATCATCTTCTCCGCCTCGCGGCGGCTGGCAACGCCCGCGCGGGCCAGCACCTTGGCGATGCGGCCATCCTCGCTCACCATCGGAGCCGCGGGGATGTGTGCCGGCTTGCTGGCCGGGCCCGATTTGGCGCTTGCCTTGGTGCCGCGGCGCGGGGGCGGTCTGGTGCCAGATTTTGCCCCGGACATTGCCCCAGACTTCGCCCCGGATTTGGGGCCCGCCTTGGGGCCACCGCCATAGCTTGCCTCGTCTTGCACGATGCCACGGCCTTTCGGTTTGCCGCCGGGTTTTCCGCTCGGTTTGCCGAAGGGCTTTCCGCCCGGTTTCCCGCCGCGCGGGCTGCCGTCAAAATCCCCCTTCGGCCCGGCTTTGTAGCCGGGTTTCGCCCCAGCTTTGGGACCGGACTTGAAGTCCGACTTCGGGCCAGATTTAGGGCCAGATTTCAGGCCAGAATTCGGGCCAGCCTTCGCGCCCGTGCTGGGACGGGACTTGTGGCCGGAGGGTTTGGCGGGGCGCGACGGGGGTTTGCTCATGAATCCTCGCATACTGCATCCCCCGCGCCGGGGGAAGCCGACTCGCCAAGCGCCGCGCTTCGCGCTACTCCGGCGCTCATGAGTTTTCGCAGTCATATGGATTTGGCGCTGGCCGAGGCGCGCGCCGCCGCCGCCCGCGGTGAGGTGCCGGTGGGTGCCGTGCTGGTCTCGCCGAAAGGCGAGGTCGTGGCCACGGCGGGCAACCGCACGCGCGAGCTGAACGATCCCACCGCCCATGCCGAGATCCTCGTGCTGCGCGCCGGGTGTGCCGCGCTCGGGTCCGAGCGGCTGCCCGAGCATGATCTCTACGTGACGCTGGAGCCGTGCCCGATGTGCGCCGCTGCGATCTCCTTCGCGCGGATCCGGCGGCTTTACTATGGCGCATCCGATCCCAAGTCCGGTGGCGTGGCGCAGGGCGCGCGGGTCTATGCCCATCCGCAATGCCACCATGTGCCCGAGGTCTACGACGGGCTCGCCGCGCCCGAGGCAGAGGCGCTGCTGAAAGACTTCTTCGCTGCCCGGAGGGATGGCTGATGGCCCGCGTGATCCTGCTCAACAAACCCTATGGCGTGCTGTCGCAATTCACCGACAAGGGCACCGAGGGCAGCCCGCGCGAGACTCTGTCGAACTATGTGAAGGTGCCCGGCGTCTATCCCGCAGGCCGCCTCGACCGCGACAGCGAGGGGCTCATGGTGCTGACCGACGACGGGCGGCTTCAGGCCCGGATCTCGCATCCGAAGTTCAAGCAGCCCAAGACCTACCTCGTGCAGGTCGAAGGCGCGCCGAGCGACGAGCAGATCGCGCAGTTGCGCAAAGGGGTGGAACTGAAGGACGGGATGACCCGCCCGGCGCAGGTGCGGCTCATCCCCGAGCCCGACCTCTGGCCGCGCAACCCGCCGGTGCGGTTTCGCAAATCGGTGCCCGACAGCTGGCTCGAGATCAAGATCACCGAGGGGCGCAACCGGCAGGTGCGGCGGATGACAGCACATGTGGGATTGCCCTGCCTGCGGCTGGTACGCTGGGCGATCGGCACATGGACGCTCGACGATATTCCCCCCGGCGAATGGCGCGACGTCTGAAGCACTGGCGCGCCGCGCCCGGCGCGCTACTCTGTGCGCCATGTGCGGACGTTTTGCAGTCACCCTTCCCGATGATGCCATGGCCAAGATCTTCGAGGCCATGCCCGGCAATGATTTGCCGCATGTCCCGAATTTCAACGTCTGCCCGACCAACGACGTGCATGTGGTGCGCTCGGATGGCGGGACGCGGCTGCTTGGGGCGATGCGCTGGGGCTTTCTGCCGCATTGGTACAAGGCGCCAAACGACGGGCCGCTGCTGATCAACGCGCGGGCCGAGACGATTGCCGAGAAACCCGCCTTCCGCGCCGCCTGCCGCGCGCGGCGCTGCATCGTGCCAGCCAGCGGTTTCTACGAATGGACCAAGACCGAGGATGGCCGTCGCCTGCCGTGGTACATCACTCCGGCCGAGGACGACCTGTTGGCCTTCGCCGGGATCTGGCAGGACTGGGAAGGGGAGGGTCAGGCCTTCCGCACCTGCGCCATCGTCACAACCGCGGCGAGCGAGGAAATGTCCAAGGTGCACCACCGGATGCCGGTGATCCTGTCGAAAAAGGACTGGGGCCTGTGGCTGGGTGAGGACGGGCACGGCGCCGCGACGCTGATGCAGGCGGCGCCCGAAGGCACGCTGCGGATGTACCGCGTCGATCCCAAGGTGAATTCGAACCGCGCCGAGGGGCCAGAGCTGATCGAGCCGATCTGAGCCCGGTCGCGCGGGATCAGTAGTTGTTTTCCAGCTCCAGCGGGGCCGGGTTCACATAGTCGATGACACCTGCGGCGGTATTGTCGGCGGTGTAGACATCACCGAACGCGCCCTGCATTCCATCGGTCACTTCCAGCGCATAGGCTTCGCCCGGCTGCAGAACGCCGGTGTCCCAGCTGGCATCGCTGGCGGTGGCCGACATGGGCACCTCGGAGGCGTTGACGAAATGAACCACGTCGCCAACCGAAACATAGATTTCCTCGGGGAAGTAGCTCAGCCCCGTCATCAGCACTTCTTGCTCGGCGGCGGCAAGCGGCGTTGCGGCTCCGGCGAGGAGAAGGAGGGAGGCTCCGATCTTGGACAACATCTTCAGGCTCCGTGACTAGGGCGCGACTCGCGACTGTGACATTCATCAACCACGGCAGGGCGGGGCCCTGCCGGTTGAGTCATCGCTAGTTATGGAGTGAGGCGAAAATACGGCCCCCGCAGGGTAAATTCCGGCGCGCCGCGCGGGTCAGGCCTCGCCCGCGTGACGCAATTCGACCTGCACCACATCGGTGCGCCCGGTCGAGAAAGTGGCCGCGCAGGCATCGAGGTAGAACTGCCAGCTGCGCAGGAAACTC
Source organism: Salipiger sp. PrR002 (assembly GCF_010500775.1). NCBI lineage: Bacteria > Pseudomonadati > Pseudomonadota > Alphaproteobacteria > Rhodobacterales > Roseobacteraceae > Salipiger > Salipiger sp. PrR002. The sequence goes on along the minus strand of NZ_JAAGOU010000026.1, from coordinate 44,282 downwards.
TCGCCATAGCCCAGCCCTTCGATCCGCTTGCGCTGACGCAGAAGGTTGTCGCGCCAGATGCGGCAGGTGCGGGCGTAGTGCTGGCCAAAGGCGAAATTCTCGCGCAGCACCAAACCGGCCTTGGCGGCCTCGCGGCTCAGCACCGCGTTACACGGCAGCATGCCACCGGGGAACGTGTGCTGCCGGATGAAATCGGTGCGCTTGCGGTAGAGCGAGAACTCGGCGTCCTGCACGGTGATCGCCTGCAGCACCGCGCGACCGCCTTCGGCCAGCCGGTCCTTCAGCGCGGCGAAATACACCGGCCAGTACTTTTCGCCCACCGCTTCGATCATCTCGATCGAGACGATGTTGGCGTAGCGCCCCTGCACCGCCCGGTAATCCTGCAGCCGGATGTCGGCGCGCCCGTCGAGCCGCGCATCGGCATAGCCCTTCTGGCTGGGCGAGAGCGTGATGCCGGTGACCTTGCGCCCTTGCTGCGCGGCGCGTTCGGCAAAGCCGCCCCAGCCGCAGCCGATCTCAAGCACCGAGGGGCTGTCGCTCAGCCGCGAGAGGATGCGGTCGTACTTGCGGTCCTGCGCCTCGGGCAGTGCAGTGTCGCCTTCGCCCTCGGCGAACAGCGCGGATGAGTAGGTCATCCCCGGATCGAGCCAGAGTTGATAGAACTCGTTGCCCACGTCGTAGTGCGCCTGAATGTTGCGCGACGAGCCCTTGAGGCTGTTGGCACGCACCACCCGGTCGATCAGCCGGAACTTGAGCCGGGCGACGGGGCCGGGCGTCACATAGCGTTCGAAGGCGTCGAGATTGTCCAGCGCCAGCCGCAGCAGCCGTTCGGGCGAACTGCTGTGCCAGAGACCGGCGATATAGCTTTCGCCCATGGCGACCTCGCCGCGTGCGGCAAGCGCAGGCAGCACGGACCAGTCGAGGATATGCAGATCCGCCTCGGGGCCGGTGGTGCCGAAATGATGCCGCTCGCCCTCGGGCGTCAGCAGGGTGAGGCGGCCGTGCTCGATCTGTTCGAGCGTGGACAGAAAGCGGCGTTTCATCATCGCGGAGATGGGCAGGTTCATCGGCTGACCTCGTGATCGGGCGGTGCGGGGAGCTTGCGGTATTCGGCTCCCTTCAATTTTAAACGTAGTGCATTCCAGTAGATGAGCATAATCACCCGCATCGCGCCACCGGGGCGGCGCAGCGCGCTGCGCAGCAGGCGGGTCGATCCGGCGGGCGAGAAGTCACCGGACATTGTGGCCTTGAGGCCTTCCTTGCCGTCGATCTGGCGGATGCCGATCGCGGCCGCGGCCCCGGTGATCGAGAAGCGGAAGTGATAGCTGCCGCGCACATCCTGGAACGGTGAGACGTGAAAGACCTTGGTGGCGGTCAGCTCATCCTCGGGAGAGATCGGGGCAAAGGCGGCGTGATGGCACAGGTAACTGTGGCGCTGGCCGAAGGTGTTGCTCACCTCGGCGATCACCGCCAGCAGACGGTCGCCGCGCAGCGCCAGCCAAAAGGAGACCGGGTTGAACCAATAGCCCAGAAAGCGCGGCTGCATCAGCAGTGCCACGCGCACGCCTTCGAGCCCCGCCGAGGCAAAAACGCGCCGCGCCCATGCGGCACCGGTGCCATTGCCGCGCGGGCCGCCATGGTCGCGATCATAAAGCGAAAAGAGGTTGAAGCGGTTGCGCGAGAACAGGCGCGGCGGGCGCACTGCATCGGGATCAAGCAGCAGATAGTCCACCCGATACACGAAGGCATGGCGGATGCCGCCGCGCCGTGCGTGGGTCACGCGGGCCGGAAGATGCAGCATCTCGCCCGCGCCCAATCTGTCTGCGAGGCTTTCGCTCATGCGGGCACCGGCGCGGGCAGCATCTGCCGGGCGATGCGCACCGCGCTGGCAAAGCCATCCTCATGGAACCCATTGCGCAGCCACGCGCCCGCGTACCAGCTTCGGTTTTTGCCCTGCAGCGCGGCGATGCGGCTCTGCGCGTCCAGCGCGGCGGTGTCGAACACCGGGTGGCGGAAGGTGTTGCGGTCATAGACCAACTCGTCGGGAATATCGCGCTGCGGGTTAAGCGTGACGAACAGCGGATCGCTGTCGGGAATGTTCTGCAGCCGGTTCATCCAATAGGTCACTCCGACGGGCTGATCGGGCGGGGTGCCCGGTTCGGTCCGGAACACCCACGAACTCCAGCACCGGCGGCGCTGCGGCATTAGGCGGGTGTCGCGGTGCAGCACCGCATGGTTGTCCTGAAACTTCACCGCCCCCAGCGCGCGTTGCTCGGAGCTGCTTGGCTCGGCGAGCAGCGACAGCGCCATGTCGGCGTGACAGGCAAAGACGACCTGATCGTACTGCTCGGGGGCATGGCCTTCGGTCATGACCGTGGCGTGTTTCTCGTCCCGCTCGACCTGCAACACCGGGGTGCCGGGCCGCAGCGAGACCTGCCGCGCCTCAAGCGCTGCGGTCAGCCGCTCGACATAGCTGCGCGAGCCGCCCGAGACGGTCCACCATTGATGCTGGTTCCCGGCGGACAAAAGCGCGTGGTTGCGCAGAAAGCGCATCAGCGCCTGCGCCGGGAAATCCCCGATCTTGGCCGAGGGCGTGGACCAGATCGCGCCGCAGATCGGATAGAGATAGCGGTCACGGAAGGCGTTCCCCAGTCCCAGCGCCTCGACCAGCCCGGCGATCGACAGATGCGGATGGCTCTCGGCCTTGGCCTCGGCGTGGCGGTTGAAGTGCAGGATGTCGCGGATCATCGCGTAAAAGCCGGGGCGTGCGATATTGCTGCGCTGGCCAAAGAGCGCGTTGCCCGAGCGCAGCGCATATTCCAGCCGCCCACCATCCAGCGAAACGCCAAAGCTCATGTCACTGCGCTCTACCGGCACGTCGAGATCGCGGAAGAGCGCGGTGAGATGAGGGTAGTTGGCGTAGTTGAAGACGATAAAACCCGTATCTACTGGCTGATCACCGTAGAGCCCCGCCGTCACCGTGCGGGCATGACCGCCAAGACGCGGCGCGGCCTCATAAAGCGTCACGCGGCAGCGCTGCGACAAAAGCCATGCTGTGGCGAGACCCGAGATGCCGCCGCCGATCACGGCAACGCGCTGGGGAACTCCAAAAGACAGGTCAAGGGCCACGCAAACCTCCCGCGGACTTAGGTAAACTTGAATATGTTACGCACGGGTGTTTGAAATGGATCACCAAAGACTTGAGGCGAGGGGAATTTTTTGTGTGCGCCAAGAGGCGGTCGCCACCTTACGCGCCCGCTTTCACGCATTTCCCCGGCGCTTGGCCTCAAAAGTCGCGAAAAAATTTCGGCCAGCGGTGATCCGGGTCGCATCCCGCAGCGTAACCTCTACATGTCTCTTGATGGCCGCCTCATACCGCACGACCCATCCGACGCCTTCGATATCGACGGCGTCGCTCCCGTTGCGGTTGCGGTGAGCGGCACGCCCAAGAAGGAGACCCGTGTGACGCCTACCGAGACCTCCGAACAGACGCGCTGGCTGTTGGCTGTGCGCGATCAGCGTGATCGCGAGGCGTTCGGGCGGCTGTTCGATTTCTTCGCGCCGCGGCTCAAAGCGATGTTGATGCGGGGCGGATTGCGGGACGGCAGCGCCGAGGATGTGGTGCAGGACGTGATGCTGTCGGTCTGGAACAAGGCTGCGCAATTCGATCCGCACCGCGCCGAAGCCTCGGCATGGATTTATCGCATCGCCCGCAATCGCCAGATCGACCTCTACCGCCGCAAACCGCTGCCCGAGCCCGAACTGTTGCAGGAGCCCGAGAGCGGCGAGCCCGACGCGCCGCAGATCCTCGCGCTTGAACAAGAGTCGCAACAGTTGCGCGAAGCGCTGGAGAAGCTCAGCCCCGAGCAAACCGAGGCGCTGCGTCACGCGTATATGGAAGAGCTGCCCCATAGCGAGATCAGCCGGATCACCGGCCTGCCGCTGGGGACGATCAAATCACGTATCCGCCTCGGGCTCGACCGCCTGCGGCGTGACCTCACTGACCTGAGACCGCAATGAGCAAGATCACCCATCATATCCCCGAGGAGATGCTTCGCGCCTATGCCGCCGGGACGCTGCCGCAGCCTTTCGCGGTGGTGATCGCGGCGCATGTCTCGCTGTGCGATGACTGCCGCAGCGTTGTCGAAGCCGAAGCCGCCGTGGGCGGCGCCCTGCTTGACGGGCTCGCGCCCGCCGATGTGTCGAGCGACGCCCGCGCCCGTCTTTTCGCCGCGCTTGACGCGACGCCGACGCCAACACCGCCGCAACGCGGCTCCGGCATCTTTCCCGCCCCCGTCATGGAGGCGCTGAAAGGGCAGCCGCCGCGCTGGAAGATGCTGGGCGGGGGCATCCGCCAGCAGATCCTCAGCGCCGACGAGGAGGGCTCGCTGCGCCTGCTTTACATCCCGCGCGGCCGCGCCGTTCCCGAGCACGGCCACCACGGGCTGGAACTGACGCTGGTGCTGCAGGGCAGCTTTTCGGACAGCGAGGGCCGCTTTGCCGTCGGCGACGTCGAGGTGGCGCAGGACGATGTGGATCACCAGCCGATGGCCGGGGACGAGGCGCCTTGCATCTGCCTTGCAGCGACCGACGCGCCGCTGCGGTTCCACGCGATGATCCCGCGGCTGCTGCAGCCGCTGTTCCGCATCTAGGCGGGGATGACCATGTCCAGCTCCTTTGACGGCAAACGCATCTGGATCATCGGCGCCAGCTCTGGCATCGGCGCGGCGCTGGCGCATGAGCTTGCCGGGCAGGGGGCACGGCTGGTGCTTTCCGCCCGCGACGAGGATGCGCTGCGCAAGCTGGCGGAGGAGTGCGGCGGCGCCGAGGTGCTGCCGCTCGACCTTGCCGAGCCCGACACGCTGGACGCTGCCGTGGCGCAACTGGGCCAGAGCCTCGATGCGATGGTCTGCACCGCCGCGCTCTACGATCCGGCGCGGGTGGTCGATCTGGACCGCGAGAAGACCGCCAAGCTGGTGCAGGTGAATGTGACCGGCACGCTGCTGGTGGCGCAGAGCGCGCCGAAAGTGCTGAGGGATGGCGGGCAACTGGTGCTCTTCGGCTCGGTCGCGGGCTATGTGGGGCTGCCGAAGGGGCAGGCCTATTCTGCGACGAAGGCCGCGATCATCAACCTCGCCGAGACGCTGAAGGTCGAACTTGCGCCGGCGATTGACGTTCGACTTGTCTGCCCCGGCTTCGTGCGCACCCGTCTCACCGACAAAAACGATTTCAACATGCCCGCGATGATCGAGCCCGAAGAGGCTGCGCGCGACATTGCAAAGGGCATGGCAGGGCGTGGCTTCGAGATCCATTTCCCGAAGCGGCTTACCTATGTGCTGAAGCTTTTGCGTGTCCTGCCCTATCCGCTGGCGCTGCGACTCACGGAACGCCTCGCGGGCTGAAGCCCTCCCGGTTCTCCCCCCAACGGGAGGGCTTCAGTTTATTTGCCGAAGATCGCCGAGATCACCGCCACGCCGATCCAAGCCGAGACGCCGGTCAGCACGCCACCCCAGAGGCAGTCGGCGATCACCTGCTCCCAGCTCCAGTCGGCGAGCGTGGCGAAATTGGTCATCTCGTAAGTGCCGTAGCACATGAGCCCGAGCAGCGCGCCGGTCCAGAGCGCCTGCAGCGGGGCCCCGTCGCGCAGGGCGGGCAGCGAGACGAAGAACAGCACACCGACCACATAGGCAAGATAGAAGCCCGCAGCCGGGCCAAGGCGCAGCGGCTCTGCCAGAAGGTGGCCGACGTGACGCTCGAACACCGGGCGGATCAGGTAACGCAGCCCGAGCATGTCGAGCCCGAGGAACACGGCCGCGGTCACGGCGTAGAGGATGAGCGTCTGCATGTGGGGTCCTTTTGCGCTGTACCCCTTTGATACGCGGCGGCCCCCGGAACGGATCACCACAAAACGTGACGGCATCCTGCAAAAGCCGCGCGGGGGCGGTTGACCGGGCCGATCGGTTGCAATATCTCTCCGCCCACTACGCGGGCGTTGTGTAGTGGTAAGACCTTAGCCTTCCAAGCTAATGACGCGGGTTCGATTCCCGCCGCCCGCTCCATCCCCTCCCCGGAAATTGAATGTATCGGCCCGTCTTTCGGCTGTCGTCGTGTCTTTGCGTGGCGCGCGTCGCTTGACGGGGGGCGCCTGCAGGCCCAATACCGTGCTGCAGACAAAGGAGGGGCCATGGCCCACGGAAACCCGGCTGCCACCGTGCAGGACGATCGTGAGAAATCCCGTAAACTCGGCTCTCTGGCCGCCCTGTGGCCGTTCATGCGGCCCTATCGGGGGCTGATGGTCGCCGCGATCCTCGCGCTGATCGCCACCGCCACCGTGTCGCTGACGCTGCCGCTGGCCGTGCGCCGCGTGGTCGACAATTTCGGCGTCGAGGATGGCGCGCTGTTGGATCGCTACTTCATGGCGGCGCTCGGGATCGCCGCGCTTTTGGCGATTGGCACCGCGCTGCGCTACGGGCTGGTCACGCGGCTGGGAGAGCGCGTGGTGGCCGATATCCGCAAGGCGGTCTTTGCCCGGGTGATCAGCCTCTCGCCCGCCTTCTACGAAAAAGTCATGACCGGTGAGGTGCTCAGCCGGATCACCACCGACACCACGCTGATCCTGTCGGTGATCGGCTCGTCGGTGTCGATCGCGCTGCGCAACCTGCTGCTCTTTGCGGGCGGGCTGACGCTGATGCTGTTCACCTCAGCCAAGCTCACCGGGATGGTGCTGCTGATCGTGCCGGTGGTGATCGTGCCGATCCTCACGCTGGGCCGCCGCCTGCGCAAACTCAGCCGCGAGAACCAGGACTGGATCGCCGCCTCGTCGGGGAATGCCGCCGAGGCGCTGTCGGCGGTGCAGACGGTGCAGAGCTACACCCACGAAGCGATCAGCCGTGAGGCTTTCGCCGAGGTCACCGAAAAGAGCTTTGACGCCGCCCGCCGCCGCGTCTGGACCCGTTCATTGATGACCGCGATCGTGATCTTTCTGGTGTTCACCGGCGTCGTCGGCGTGCTCTGGGCCGGGGCCATTGATGTGCGCGCCGGGCAGATGAGCGCCGGGGCACTGGTGCAATTTGTCATCTACTCGGTGATGGTCGCGGGTGCCGTGGCGGCGCTGTCCGAGATTTTCGGCGAGTTGCAGCGCGCTGCCGGGGCGACAGAGCGGCTGGTGGAGCTTCTGCAGGCCGAGGATACGGTGAACGACCCGGCGCAGCCTCTGCCCGTGCCCTCGACCGTGCGCGGTGAGATTACCTTTGACAGCGTCGATTTCACCTATCCGGCGCGGCCCGGCGTCAAGGCGCTCGACGGCATTGATCTGGCCATCAAACCGGGTGAGACGGTGGCGCTTGTCGGTCCTTCGGGCGCTGGCAAGACCACCATCGTGCAGTTGATCCAGCGGTTCTACGATCCCGATGGCGGGCGTGTGCTGCTCGACGGTGTCCCGGTGGACGCGATGAGCCGCAACGCCTTCCGCCAGCATATCGCGCTGGTGCCACAGGACCCGGTGATTTTCGCGGCTTCGGCACGCGACAACATCCGCTTCGGGCGCCCCGACGCCTCCGATGCCGAGGTCGAGGCGGCGGCCCGCGCAGCTGCGGCGCATGATTTCCTAACGGGGCTTCCCGACGGCTATGACACTTGGCTGGGCGAGCGCGGCGTGATGCTTTCGGGTGGGCAGAAACAGCGCGTAGCCATCGCGCGCGCCATCCTGCGCGACGCGCCGGTGCTGCTGCTCGACGAGGCGACCTCTGCACTGGATGCCGAAAGCGAGCGGGCCGTGCAGCAGGCGGTGGATACGCTGGCCGAAGGGCGCACCACCATCATCGTCGCGCACAGGCTGGCCACGGTGAAGAAGGCCGACCGGATCGTCGTCATGGACCACGGCCGTATCGTCGCGCAGGGCGCGCATGATGCGCTGGTGGCCGAAGGCGGGCTTTACGCGCGGCTGGCGCGGCTGCAGTTCACCGACGGTGTTGCCGCCGAGTAATCCTGCCGTCGCGTAACTGTGGGCTTTGCGACCCGCGGGAGCCGTGCTATTGGCGCAGCCCTTGCGGGAGGAGGTCGCTCTTCCCACGCTTGAAACTGGTGTTCCGGCGCATCGCGCCGGCACCGCGAGGGGAGGAGGATTGCGGTGATGCAATTCATCACGCCAGCCGATCGCGACGCGATCGAGGCCGAGAAACCGTGGTCCGAGCGGGCCCTGCCGGAAACGCTGCACGCCTGCCTCGCGCAGACCGCAGAGCGTTATGCGGATCGTCCGGCGATGAGTTTCCAGCTGCAGTCCGGTCCAACCGACCCGGCGACGACCCTCACGTGGTCGCAGCTGCTCGAGCGGAGCAATCAGGCGGCCAACCTCTTTCGCAGCTTGGGCATCCGCGAGACCGATGTCGTCGCCATGGTGCTGCCCAACTGCCCCGAGGCATTGGTGACATTGCTGGGCGGGGCCACTGCCGGGATCGTCGCGCCAATCAACCCGCTGCTTGAGCCTGAACAGATCGCCGCGATCCTGCGCGAGACCGGGGCGCGGGTTGTCGTCACCCTGAAATCCTTCCCCAAGACCGATATCGCGCAGAAGCTCGCCGAGGCCTGCCGCCATGCGCCGCGGGTGGTCACCGTGCTTGAGGTGGATCTCAACCGCTACCTCACCGCGCCGAAGCGCTGGCTGGTGCCGCTGCTGCGCCCCAAGCTGCTCAACATTCATCACGCCGACATTCGCTGTTTCCACGAGGAGATGCGGCGCCAGTCGACGGAGCTTACCTTCGTTCCGGCCGCAGGGGATCGGGTCAGCGCCTATTTCCACACCGGCGGCACCACGGGCATGCCCAAGGTCGCGCAGCACAAGCTGTCGGGGATGCTCTACAACGGTTGGCTCGGCTCGCGCCTGCTGTTCCGCGAGACCGACAACGTGATGTGCCCGCTGCCGCTGTTCCATGTCTTCGCCTCTGAGGTGGTGGTGATGTCGGCGATTGCCTCGGGCGCGCATATGGTGCTGCCGACGCCTGCGGGCTATCGCGGCGAGGGGGTGTTCGACAATTTCTGGAAGCTCTGCGCACGCTGGAAGATCACCTTCATCATCACCGTGCCCACCGCCGTCTCTGCGCTGATGCAGCGGAAGGTGGACGCGGATATCTCGACCGTCGAATACGCTTTCTCGGGGTCGGCACCGATGCCGCCGGAACTCTTCAAGCGCTTTGAAAGCGCCGCTGGGGTGACGATCTGCGAAGGCTACGGGCTGACCGAAGCGACCTGTCTTGTCTCGGTGAACCCGCCGAAAGGGGTGAAGAAGGTCGGATCGGTCGGCTTTGCGCTGCCCTATACGAAGGTCAAAATCGTGCAGCAGACCGACTCCGGGCCGCGCGAATGTGGCGTCGACGAAATCGGCGAGATCTGCGTCTCCAACCCCGGTGTCATCCCGGGCGGGACCTATACCGACACAGAGCGCAACGACGGCCTCTATCACGACGGCATCTATCTTCGGACCGGCGATCTGGGGCGGCTCGATGCAGAGGGCTATCTTTGGATCACCGGGCGCGCCAAGGACATCATCATCCGCGGCGGGCACAATATCGACCCCGCCGAGATCGAGGACGCGCTCATGCGCCATCCCGCGGTCGCGGTGGCTGCCGCGATTGGCGAGCCGAACGATCACGCAGGCGAGCTTCCCTGCGCCTATGTGGAACTGGTGGCGGGGGCGGAGGTCACCGAAGACGACCTTCTGGCCCATGCGCGGGTGCACATCCACGAGCGTGCCGCTTGGCCCAAATATCTGGAAATCCTGCCCGAGCTGCCCAAGACCGGTGTCGGCAAGGTCTTCAAGCCCGAGTTGCGAAAGCAGGCCATCACCCGCGTTTATGACGCGGCGCTGGAGCGCGATGGGGTGTCGGCGCGCGTGGCCTATGTCGAGGATGATCGCCGGCGCGGTCTGGTCGCGCGGCTAGAGCGCAATGGGGCAAGTGAGGCGGCTGTGACGCAATGCCTTGGCCACTACGCGCGTCCTTGGGATTGGCAGGAGGAGCAGGCGGAGGGCTGAACCGAAGCGCTCCGCCCGGCATTCAGCAGTCGCTTTTCGCGCAGAAAATCTCGTAGAGCAGCCCGATCACCCGCGCGGTGTCTTCGGTGGCGAGGCTGTAGTAGATCGTCTTGCCCTCACGGCGCGTGTTGACCAGCCCTTCTTCGCGCAGACGCGCGAGCATCTGGCTCACCGCGGCCTGACGCATTCCGAGCAGGGCTTCGAGTTCGCCCACCGAGCGCTCTCCCGAACCGAGATGGCACAGGATCATAAGCCGGCCCTCATGGGCCAGCGTCTTGAGGAAAGCCGCGGCGTTGCGCGCGTTGTCTGCCATTTCCTCGGGCGGGGGGCTGAGCGTGTCTTCGGTCACCTGTCTTAGGCCTCTTTAAGATTACAATGGGAATATAGGGCAACCGCCGCGGAAAACGAGTGTGCGGCGGGCCGGAACCTAGCTTGATCGGGAAAACCGTCTGGCGGGTCGCTTGCTAGTACCGCGAAATACCCAAGTCTCGCAAGTCTTGCGCGGAGTTTACTCTCCTGCAGGTGGTGTTTTGCCAGCTGTTTCGGCAAACGCATGCGCCCGCCGCATGGCCGCGCCGCAGGCGAGCAGGAGTTGCGGCAGGGTGAGGCTTTCCAGATGGCGCTGCATTGGTGCAGGCCGTGCGTTTTCCGGGGCTTGCTCATCGAGCGCGGTTGAGAGGGCACCGACTTGGACGGCAAGCGCCGCGAGCGGGGCATCATCCGGTGTGCCCGCCGCAAGCGTGTGCACCAGCCGTGCGCCCCAGTCCGCCAGATCACGCAGAGGCCGCCGGTCCGCGCCCCAGCCCTGCGCGCCGAGGTTGAGCGCCTCGGCAAGTGCGGGGCGCAGAATTTCCGCGTTCTCACCCCCCAAGCTGACGCAGAGCAGGGCGTCCCGCAGCGCCGGGAGTTCCGCCCGCAGGTCTTGCGTGCCATCAAGCCCGTCGAGGCTGGTTTCGAACTGCGCCAGAACCTGCCGCAGACGCAGCGCCAGCGCGCAATCCTGCAGGTCCTCGGGGCGTGCGCCCTGTCCAAGATATTGCGCGTAGTCGGGGGCCTGCATCAGCGAGGCAAAGGCCTCGAGCAGCGGCGGCACCACGCTTCCACAAGCGGCGGTGGCCCGTGCCAGCCCGCCGGGATCGATCTGCAACTCGAGCGCCGCGCGATGGATCGCCTTGGCGGCGGTCTCGGGGATCAGCCCTGCCTCGCCCTGCACCTTCGCCAGCGTCCCGGCGACGATCATCAGCGCGCGGATCTCGGCGCTGTCGGAGAAGAGTTTTGCAAGCTCTCCGGCTGGAAAGAGGCGGTGCAGATGGGTGCTGTCGAAGGGCGTGGCGGACATAGGTCAGCTCCGGGCGATACGGTCCAGAAGAGCGGCGAGGCCGTCGGGGTCGGACAGGAAGGGCGAATGCGCGCTGCTCATGTCGTAGACGTCCTCTCTTGGCAAGACCGACGCCATGGAACGCTGGTGATCGGGCGGCACCGCGACGTCCTGCGCGCAGACGATGTAGCTGCGCGGCACCTGCTCGACGCGGCCCGTCAGTGTGACGGGCTGTTTCTGGGTGAGGATCGGCTGCGGCGTCAGATGGCGGGCGTCGCGGTTCACCAGCGCCTCGGGACAGTCGTGGTAGAATTTCTCGCGGATCATCGCGGGGTCGAAGTGAAAGGTCACGCCGCCTTCGTCGCGGCGGATCGCCTCGTTCAGCGGCTGGTCCGGCCACGCGCGGCTGAGGCTGGTGACGCTGTCGCCATCCCCAGGCAGGAAGGCGCAGAGATAGACGAGGCGGGCGAAAAGCTCGGGGTGCAGATCGGCGGCCTGCGTGGCGGGGACGCCGGACATGGAATGGGCGACGACAATCGTCGGCTGGCCGACCTCGCGCAGGGTTGCGGTGATCGCATCCACATAGCTCTGCAGGGTCACCTCTTGGCGCGGGGTGGTGTCTTCGCCGTGGCCGGGAAGGTCGATGGCGCGGGCCTCATGCCCCCGGTCGGCCAGCGCCGGGATCACGTCGCGCCAGCACCATGCGCCATGCGACGCGCCGTGGATCAGCAGGAACTGTGCCATCAGATGTGCCCCCCAATGTGGCCTTGGGATTTCAGGAAGCCGCTGAGAACCTTCGCATATTCCGCGGGTTTCTCGACAAAGGGCAGATGCCCGGCGCCGCGGATCAGCGCAAATTGCGAACCGGGGATCAGGTCGGTGGTCTCGCGCACCAGATCGGCCGGGGTGGAGCCGTCCTCGCTGGCGGCAATGCCGAGCACGGGGAGGCGGAGGCCGGAGGTGGGGGTGATGAAATCGGTTCCCGCAATGGCGGCGGCGCAGCCCATGTAGCCCTTGGCGGGCGTGCGGGTCAGCATGTTGTGCCACGGGCGGAACGCGGGGCTGGCGCGGAAGCGGCGGGTGAACCAGCGTTCCAGCACCGAATCCGCCACCGCCGTGACGCCGCGCTTTTCCACCTCGGCGATGCGGGCTTGCCAGATCTGACGGGTGCCGATCTTGGCGGAGGTGTTCGACAGGACCGCCGCGCGCACGAGGTCATGACGCTTTGCCGCGATCCCTTGTGCGACCATCCCGCCCAGAGAAAGGCCGAGAAAAACCGCGTCTTTGAAACCGGTTAGCTCCATCAGTCGCTCGGCATCGCGGACCAGAGCGCCCATGGAATAGGGCGGCTCCGGGCAGTCCGAAAGACCATGACCGCGCATGTCGTAGCGCAGGATACGCAGGCCCTCGGGCAGATGCGGCAGCAGCGGATCCCAGAGCCGCAGATCGGTGCCGAGGGCGTTCGCCAGCACCAGCGGCGCGCCGTCTTCGGGGCCGTCGATCCGGTAGTGCAGGCGGATGTCGCCGAGGTCTGCGATCTGCATGTGAAGGCCCTTTCAGATGGTCGCGGCGACCCTATCGAAGGGCATCGCCGGAGGGAAGGGAACCGGCCCGGAGAGGGGGGCACAATGCATGCACATCCCATGCACAATCCATGCATACGCGCGCCATGCATGGGCGAGGGTGCGGGCACCAGATTGACTCGGGGGCGCGCGCCCTGCTAGCAGGCGCGCCTTGGCAGCACGCAGTATCACTCAGGACCACTCGGGGGCAGACATGGCACGCAAAAAGGGTCGGGACATTTCCGGTTGGCTGATCGTCGACAAACCGGCCGGCATGACGTCCACCTCGGTGGTCAACAAAGTGCGCTGGGCGCTGGCGGCGAAGAAGGCCGGGCACGCGGGCACGCTCGATCCCGAGGCGACCGGCGTTCTGGCCGTGGCGCTGGGTGAGGCGACGAAAACCGTGCCCTATATCACCGACGCGATGAAGGCCTACCGCTTCACCGTGCGTCTGGGTCAGGCGACCAACACCGATGACGCCGAGGGCGAGATCCTGCGCGAGAGCGCCGAGCGTCCCTCGGATGAGGAGATCAAGGAAGCGCTGCACCAGTTCGTCGGCGACATCCAGCAGGTGCCGCCGCAGTTCTCGGCGGTGAAGGTGGATGGCGAGCGCGCCTATAAGCGTGCCCGTGACGGCGAGGAGATGGAGCTTTCCGCCCGCCCGCTCTGGGTGGAGTCGCTGATCATGCTGTCGCGCCCCGATGCGGATCACGTCGAGCTGGAGATGGTCTGCGGCAAGGGCGGCTACGTGCGCTCGATCGCCCGCGATCTGGGCGAGGCGTTGGGATGCTTCGGCCATGTGCTGTGGCTGCGCCGCGAGTGGTCGGGCCCGTTCGAGGCCAAGGACGGCATTTCGGTCGAAGAGATCGACGCGCTGGCCAAGACGCCCGAACTGGATGCCAAGCTGCTGCCGACCGAGGTGGGGCTGGCCGATCTGCCCGAGCTGCGCTGCACGCCCGAGGGCGCCGCAAAGCTGCGCAACGGCAACCCCGGCATGGTGATCCCCGGTGAGGCCGACTACGGCGACGAAGCCTGGGCCTCTTTTGAGGGCAAGCCTGTCGCGGTCGGCATCTTCAAGGCGGGCGAGTTGCATCCGAGCCGGGTGTTCAACCTGGCCTGAGCCCGCTGACCCTCAGCTCAGCATCTTCAGCCAGCGCGTCAGCGCGCTGAGCGACTCGGGCTCGTCGAGGAAGGGCACATGGCCGCGGCCGGGGATCTCGGCGGCGATCATGTCGGGGCGGCGGCGCTTCATTTCCGCGAAGGTCTCGGCGGTCAGCAGCGTCGAGCCATCGCCGCGCAGCGCGCAAAGCGGCAGGCCCTTCAGCGCATCGAACAGCGGCCAGAGGTCGGCCACCGGCTGCGCCCCGGCCTCGAGCACCGCGTCGCGCAGGCGCGGGTCATACTGGATTTGCAGACCTTCCGGCGTCTCGCGGTAGAACTTGCGCACCTCGTCCATCCAGCGCCTTGGCGGCACGTCCTTGAAGGCGGTCATGCCCTGCGCCATCTGCGCCGCGGCCTCGTCGTAGCTCTTCCAGCCGGGGTTTCTGCCGATGTAATCCTTGATCACCGCCAGCCCTTCGCTGCCGATGTCGGGGCCGATGTCGTTGAGCGCGACCCCCAGAAGCCGGTCTTTCACCATGGCGGCCAGCAGCATGGCGATCAGCCCGCCGCGCGAGGTGCCGAGGATCGCCGCCTGCTTCAGCCCGAGGTGATCGAGCAGTTCCACCGCGTCGCGCCCCTCGATGGGGATGGTGTAGCTGGCGTGATCGGTCCAGTCAGACTGCCCCCGGCCACGGTAGTCCATGCGGATCAGGCGCACTTTGGCGGGATCGAGATGCGGCGCGAGATAATCGAAGTCGCGCCCGTCGCGGGTCAGCCCGGCGAGGCAGAGCAGCGGCAGGCCGTGGCCCTCGTCGGTGTAATGGATCGATAGACCGTCGGAGGTGGTGAATTCGGGCATCACAGAAGCTCCGGGATTGTGGTGAGGTCGGGCAGGACATGGTGCGGGCGGCCGGGAAGGCAATCCATCGGCTCGCCGGCGCGGTTCACCCATGCGGTCACAAAGCCGTAGGCGGCGGCCCCGGCGGCGTCCCAGCCGTTGGACGAGACAAAGAGCACCTGCGCGGGCTCGGTGCCGAAGTGTGTGCCGACGAGGTCGTAGACCGGGCGCGCGGGTTTGAAGATGCCCACCTCCTCGACCGAGAGCACGGCGTCCAGATGCTCGGCGATGCCCGCGCTTGAGACGGCCCCGTCCAGCATGTCGGGGCTGCCATTGGAGAGGATGGCGCAGCCGAGGCCGCGGGCCTTGAGGCTGGCCAGAAGCTGCGGCACCTCGGGGTAGGCGGGCAGCTGCCAGTAGAGGCCGAGCAGGGTTTCGCGCAGCTCCGGATCCTCGAGCCCATGACGGGCCATGGCCCAGTCGAGCCCGTCCTGCGTCACCTGCCAGAAGCTGCAGTGATCCCCGGTGATCGCGCGCAGCCAGCTGTATTCCAGCTGCTTGCGGCGCCAGTCGGCAGAGAGCGCGGGCCAGAGCGCGGCGAGCCGGTCCTGTCCCGGCGCCTCGGCGGCGGTGCGGGCGGCGCCTGCGACATCGAAGAGCGTGCCATAGGCGTCGAAGACGCAGGTGGTGATCTTTGCCGGTGTCATCTCTGCCTGTGCCATCATTGCCTGTCCATGGATGTCGTACTCCTCCTCGCAATCCGGCGCAGGGTGGCATGGGCGGGGGGCTGTCGGAAGGGCGAATTTTCCGCCGTTTTGGGGCTAGTGCGGGCGGTTTGGACATCCTCTTTGCAATCCCGGGGCAGGATGCTTAGGTTAGAGGGGAGAGCAAACGAGCACCCGCTGCGACAGGCGGCCTCGTCCCATCCACAGAACTTTCCCAAAAGATCGGAGACACCCCATGACGCAGGTCAAGACCGGCGACACCGTTCGTATTCATTACACCGGCACGCTCAACGACGGCACCACCTTTGATTCCAGCGCAGGCCGTGACCCGCTGGAGTTCGAAGTGGGCTCGGGCCAGATCATCCCCGGCCTCGACAAGGCGATGCCCGGCATGACCGTCGGCGAGAAGAAGACCGTCGAGGTCACTTCGGACGAAGCCTACGGCCCGATGCAGCCCGAGGCGCGCCAGACCGTGCCGCGCACCGAGATCCCTGACAACATCCCGCTCGATCTGGGCACCCCGCTGCAGGTGCAGACCCCCACCGGTCAGGTGGTGCAGGTGACCGTGGCGGAAGTGACCGAGACCGAGGTCACGCTCGACGCCAACCACCCGCTGGCGGGCAAGGATCTGACCTTCGCCATCGAGCTGGTCGAGATCGCCTGATCAGGCTTGATCTCTCGGGGCTGCGGCTCCGGTAGAATTGAGAGCGGCGCGGGGGGACCCGCGCCGTTTTCGTTGTTCTCGCCATTCGCCCGGAAGCAAGCCGAAGGCGCCGGGCGAGCGCCGGCCCGTCCGGGCGGGCTGGCGCTTTTTCAGCGGCGCACGACGTTCGGGTGTCATCCGGAACTGGCAGGCATAAAGCGCAGACCACAAATGTAGGCGCGCCACCCCACGGGCCGACGCTCACCCGCCGCCCTCACTCCAGCGTCAGGATCGTCTGGCCAGTGGTCTTGCGCGCTTCGAGGGCGCGATGCGCTTCGGCGACGTCCTCCAGCGGGAAGCGCTGGTCGATGCGGATCTTCACCGCGCCCGACGAGACCTTGCCCATCAGCATCGCCGCCATCTCCTGACAGGCGGCGGGGTCGGCGATATGCGCGAAGAGGGTGGGGCGCGTGACCTTCAGCGAGCCCTTCTGCGCAAGAATGCCGAGGTTGAACGCCTCGACCGGCCCCGAGGCATTGCCGAAGGAGATCATCATACCGAGCGGCTTCAAGCAGTCGAGCGAGCCAATGAAGGTGGAGGCGCCGATGGAATCCATCACCACGTCGACACCCTTGCCGTCGGTCAGCTCGCGGGTGCGGGCGGTGAAATCCTCGGTGCTGTAGTTGATGCAGGCGTCGGCGCCGTGATCGAGCGCCAGCTGGCATTTGGCGTCCGACCCGGCGGTGCCGATCAGGCGGATTCCCTCGGATTTCGCCCATTGGCAGGCGATGAGGCCCACGCCCCCGGCGGCGGCATGAAAGAGCACCGTGTCGCCCTTCTTGAGCGGGGTGGTGCGGTGAAAGAGATACTGAACGGTCAGCCCTTTCAGCATCATTGCCGCGCCTTCCTCGAAGGAAATCTCGTCGGGCAGCTTGCAGACCTGCGCCGCCGACATCACCCGCGCCTCGGTATAGGCGCCCGGAGGGGCGGCGGCATAGGCGGCGCGGTCACCGGGGGCGAGATGGGTGACGCCTTCGCCCACCGCCTCGATCACGCCCGAGGCTTCCATGCCGAGCGCATGCGGCAGTTCCAGCGGGTAGAGGCCAGAGCGCTGGTAGCAGTCGATGAAGTTGAGGCCGCAGGCCTTGTGGCGGATCAGGATCTGGCCGGGGCCGGGCTCGCCGATGGGCCAGTCCGCCAGCTTCAGCGCTTCGGGGCCGCCGTTTTCCTCGATGATGACGGTGCGGGCTGTTGCGGTCATCGGGGTCTCCTCCTTGATGGCTTTGCGGCAGACCCTGCGACGGGGGAGAGGCGGGCGCAAGAGGGGGCTGTTGCGGGTGTCGCAGGCTCGTGATGCGCAGGGGGGCCTTTTCGTGCTAGTCTTGGTCCACACACGCGCGGCCGATCCGTCCGGCCCTCGGCGCGTGCCATGGCCGGACCTGTGATTGGCGCACCGCGCGACGCCAAGGGAGGAGGCTCATGGCACAGACACCTCATACAATCGGAAACCCGCTCAGCTGGGCTGCGCAGCAGTTGTCGGCGGCGGGCTCGCATGTTTCCGCCTCGACGCGGGAGTTGGGCATGGATCATGCCCATACGCCGCGCCGGGTGCGGACCATGGCGATGTCGGACATCTCCGACTCGCTGCGCGCCGGGTGGGAGGACTTCAAGGCCTGCCGCAGCGACGTGCTGTTCATCGTGCTCATCTACCCCGTGATGGGGCTTTTGCTGATGGGCATGGCGTTTCATCAGGCGCTGCTGCCGCTGCTGTTTCCCATGGCGGCGGGCTTTGCGCTGATCGGGCCGATGGCGGCGGTCGGGCTTTATGAAATGAGCCGCAAGCGCGAGATGGGGCTGGAGGCCACATGGCGCGACGCCTTCTCGGTGCTCAGCTCGCCCGCCTTTGGCGCGATGCTGGTGATGGGGCTCTATCTGATCGCGCTCTTTTGCGCGTGGATGCTGGTGGCGCATTTCATCCATCTGGCGACCATGGGGCCTGCGGTTCACCAAAGCCTCGGGGCCTTCCTGTCGGATGTGTTCAACACCTCGGGCGGCTGGTGGATGATCGTGCTGGGCTGCGGCGTGGGCTTCGTGTTCGCGCTGGTGGCGCTGGCGGTCTCGGTGGTGTCGTTCCAGCTGCTGCTGCACCGGCACGTGGGCGCGCCGGTGGCGGTGATGACCTCGGTGCATGTGCTGCAGAAGAACCCGCGTGTGGTGCTCTGCTGGGGCGCGGTGGTCGCGGTGCTGCTGGTGCTGGGTTCGCTGCCGCTGCTGCTGGGGCTGATGGTGGTGCTGCCGCTGCTGGGCCACGCCAGCTGGCACTTCTACCGCCGCGCAGTGGCGTGAGCGGGGGCCGGGCGGGCAGGCGCGCGCCCGGCTCGTGGGGCCTGTGGATCAGGCGACCTTGAGGACGATCTTGCCGATGTGGGTCGAGCCTTCCATGCGGGCGTGGGCGTCCGAGGCCTGCGCGAGCGGGAAATCGGAATCCATCACTGGTGCGACGCGGCCCGCCTCCAAAAGCGGCCAGACATGGGTGCGCAAGGCGTCCGCGATGCGCGCCTTGGCCAGATCGCTCTGCGGGCGCAGGGTGGAGCCGGTGATGGTCAGCCGCCGCATCATTACCTGCGCGAAGTTAAGCTCGGCCTTGGGTCCTTGCAGGAAGGCGATCTGCACGAGGCGGCCTTCGTCGGCCAGCGCCTTGACGCTGCGCGCGATGTAGTCGCCGCCAACCATGTCAAGGATCAGATTGGCACCGCCTTCGCTGCGCAGCACCTCGACGAAATCCTCTTCGCGGTAGTTGATCGCCCGCTCGGCCCCGAGCGTTTCGCAGGCGGCGCATTTGTCGGCCGAGCCTGCGGTGGCGAAGACCCGCGCGCCGAAGGCGCTGGCAAGCTGGATCGCGGTGGTGCCGATGCCCGAGGAGCCACCGTGCACAAGGAAGCGCTCGCCCGCCTGCAGCGCCCCGCGCTGGAAGACGTTGCTCCAGACGGTGAAGAAGGTCTCGGGCAGGCAGGCGGCCTCGCGCAGCCCCATGCCCGCCGGCACGGGCAGGCAATGCGCGGCGGGCGTGGCGACATATTCGGCATAACCGCCGCCGGGCAGCAGGGCGCAGACCTCATCGCCCACGGCGGGCCAGCTGACGCCGGGGCCGGTGGCCACCACCTCGCCGGAACATTCGAGGCCGGGCAGGTCCGAGGCGCCGGGGGGCGGCGCGTAGCTGCCCGCGCGTTGCAGCGCGTCGGGGCGATTGACCCCGGCATAGGCCACGCGGATCACCACCTGCCCATGGGCAGGGGAGGGGACGGGGCGCTCGGTCAGGCGCAGCACCTCGGGGCCGCCGGGCTGCGAGATCTCCACGGCGCGCATTGTCTCGGTCATGTCTTGTCCTGTCTTGCTGTCGTCCGGCGGTGGGGGCGGCGCTTAGCGCGGCGCGGTCCAGCCGCCGGGCAGGCCGTTGCGGATGTTGCGCGGCGGGCGGACCTTGCCGAGCATCTTTTCCGAGCTGGCAAAGACCTTGCCCAGCACCGGGGTGGCGCGGACCTTGGCCTTGGTCTTCTCGAAGCGCATCACATCCTCGATCCGGCGGTCGAGGAATTCCCACGTGGCGTGATTGTCGAGCGAATCATCGCCCAGCCAGTAGAGCACCGTCGAGGAATAGACCGCGCTCAGCGTGGCGCGTTTCGTGTACCAGTTGAAATCGCGGTCGGTGTCGCCCAGTTCCGTCCAGATACGATCGGCGGTGCCCCAGATCAGCTTGGCACCGTCGGCGGCATACATCGGCAGCGCAAAGAGCGTGGTGCCGCGGCGCACCGCCTCGCGGTCGTCCACCGCCTCGATCCGCGTGCGCACGGCGAGCGCGACACGGTCGCGGAAGCGCATCTCGGATTGGTCAATCTCCTTGAGGCGCTGGGACATAGCCTCGTCGCCGCGCCGGTGGAAGGCGATCGCCATGTCCACCGCGCCGCGCGGGTAGAGCCCGCGGGCCACCACCGGGTCCACCCCGGCATCGCTTGCCGCCGCGCGGAAGGTCGTCTCGGACCAGCCGTCGAAGGCGACATGGTTCAGCGCCGCATCAAGCAGGCGCCCGGCAATATCTTCACTCATGGGGCCTCTCCTTTGACTTAATGGGTAGGAGTCTAGACAAGATTGGCAAGCCTTGCTATAGACCGGCTTCCTGCAATTTCCTTGCAACTCAAACTTAGAAAGGTGGTGAAAACCACATGCAGGTTAGTGTTCGCGACAACAACGTCGATCAGGCGCTCCGCGCCCTGAAGAAGAAGCTGCAGCGCGAAGGCGTTTTCCGCGAAATGAAGCTCCGGCAGCATTTCGAGAAACCGTCCGAGAAGAAAGCTCGCGAGAAAGCCGAAGCCATCCGCCGCGCCCGCAAGCTGGCGCGCAAGAAGGCTCAGCGCGAAGGTCTCCTCTAAGGTTCGCCTTTGAGATCTTGCTCGTGAGGTCAGCCAGCTGACCTTCCGACACAGAAGAAATTGACGACCCCCGGGGCCTGGCCTTCGGGGGTTTGTCGTTTCTGGCATATGGCTTTCGGGACAGGGGGCTTTGACGCTCCTTGCGGCGCGCAAAAAGAAACCCCGGGAATGTCCCGGGGTTTCTTTTTGTTCGTGAGATGTGGCGGCGTCTCAGCTCGGCCCGATCATGAAGCAGGTGACCTGCCGGGCTTGCAGACGGCGGCAGGCAAGATCGGCGGTCTCACGCGAGAGCCCCATGAAGTTGGCGTCAAAGCCGCTGGAGCGGTCGACCACCTTGCGCAGCGAGCCGTCGAGCGTGGCGGTTTCCATCAGCGCGGTTTTCAGCAGAATTTTCTCGGCGGCATAGCGGCTGGGATAGCGGCCCACGTTGATGCCCCAGTGGCGCCCGCCCGAGGTCGAAACGCGGGTGACGACCTCTTGCGTGTCGGGCTCTGCGATGGCGGCGGTCTCAAGGCTCACCGGCTCGGAGGCGCTGGCCAGAAGCATCTGCTGCGGGCGGCGCATCGGCTTGATCGAGGCGTCGGGCGCAATCCCCGTATCACCCTCGGCGATGGCGATGGCGGCTTCGACAGCAGCGGTTTCGGCGGCGGGCTGGTCGACCTTCGCGACGTCGATCTTTTCGGGGGCGACGGCCACCGGCGGCTCGACCTTGGCGACTTGTACGCTTTCCAGCACGTTGGCGATGTCATCCTCGACCCCGGCCACCAGCGGCGCGACATCGGTGCCGCTTACACCGGGACGCAGCTTGGGGCGCAGGCTTTTGGGGACGGCGGCGGCGGCGACGCGGATCGACTTGCCGCGCAGGCCCGAATCATTGGGATCGGCATCGGCGACCATCATGTCATTGCCGATGCGGCCCATATAGGCCGGCTTGGCCGGGCGGCGCAGCGCGACGTTGGTCTTGGCGCGCTTGAAGCCGAGGTTCAGAAGCTCGGCGCTTTTGGCGTTGCGCGCGGCGGTGGAGGTGCCGCCGAAGACCACGGAAATGATGCGCTCGCGCCCACGCTCGGCAGAGGCGACGAGGTTGAAGCCCGCGGCGCGGGTGTAGCCGGTCTTGATGCCGTCGGCGCCTTGGTAGGCGGCAAGGAAGCGACGGTTGGTGTTGGCCACTTCGCGCATGCCGGCATCGGTCGTGCGGCGCGAGAAGAGGTTATAATATTCGGGGTAATCGTAGAGGATGTGCCGGCCCATGATCGCCATGTCGTGGGCGGTGGACAGATGGCCTTCGGTGGTCAAGCCATGGGCGTTTTTGTAGGTCGTGCGGGTCATCCCCAGCGCCTTGGCCGTGCGGTTCATCCGGCGGGCGAAGGCGGCTTCCGACCCTTCGATGGCCTCGCCGATGGCGGTGGCGGCATCATTGGCCGACTTCACGGCGGCGGCGCGGATCAGGTAGCGAAGTTTGATCTTTTGCCCGGAGCGCAGGCCCAGTTTCGAGGGCGGCTCTGCTGCGGCATTGCGCGAGATGGTCACCACGGTGTCGAGGCTGATCTCGCCATGCTCCACCGCCTCGAAGGCGATGTAGAGCGTCATCATCTTGGTCAGCGAGGCGGGGTGTAGCCGGGTTTCGGCGTTCTCCGAAAACAGGATTTCGCCTGATCTCGCATCCATCACCAGCGCTGCGTAGGGTGCAGCCCAAGCGCCCAGCGGGGCCACCAAGGTGAGCCAGATGAGTGTAAAAATATACAGGCCTGCTCGGCCCGGTCGCCACATGCGCCGTCCCGTCACGATACTCGCCTCTTCTGCCTCTCGCCCCGGTTTTCCGGTGGCCAACTGTTCTAGTTTGGGGAAACGCTAGCACGGGATGCTTAAAAAATAAAGCCTGCAGTGCCTTGATTTTCCGCAATTTTCCTGAATGTGATTTCCCATATATTGCGTTCTATCAGGCAGTTGGCCGCTAGAGAGGCGATTAAGGCAAAATTGTGCAAACTTATTCAGCCAATCGCGTCGACCAATTGTGCCAGCGCGCCCAAATGGGGAATCTCTCGAAATCTTGGGTGGTCGAGGCGGTCGTCATGCTCGAGGCTCCACGCCAGATCCTGCGGCACGAAGACACCCCAGCTGCCCGCGCGGATCGCCGGGTTCACGTCGGATTTGAGCGAATTGCCCACCATCATCGCGGCCTCCGGACCGCCGGGACAGGCGGCGAAAATGCGGGCGTAGGTCTGCGGCTGCTTGTCAGAGACGATCTCGACCCGGTCGAACATCTCGCCCAAGCCCGATTGCGCCAGCTTGCGCTCCTGATGCAACAGATCGCCCTTGGTGATCAGCACGAGGTGGTGATCGGGGGCCAGCGCCTCGACCGCGTCCTGCGCGTGCGGCAGCAGCTCGATCGGATGGGCCAGCATGTCCTGCCCGTACGCGAGGATCTGCCCGATGACCGTGCCGGGCACGCGGCCCTCGGTCACTTCCACCGCGGTCTCGATCATCGACAGAACGAAGCCCTTCACCCCAAAGCCATAGTGGCCGATGTTGCGCTTCTCGGCCTCCAGCAGCCGGGCGTCGAGGTGGTCTCGCGCCACGTGATCTGCCAGAAGATCGGCGAATCGCTCCTGCGTGAGATTGAAGAAGCGTTCGTTGTGCCAGAGCGTATCGTCGGCATCGAACGCGATTGTTTGCAGTTTCCTGTCCATAATGACGCCTCTTGGGGCCGCGGGTCTTTCCTCCGGGGCTGCTTGGATTTATATAGACCCTTCAAAGCCGGAACCGCAAAGCACACGCAAAGCAAAAGCGTCCTTGAGATGATCCAATCCGTCACGGCCCATAAAACCCGCATGACCGACCCGAACGACCCTCGCGATGGTGAGGGCGGCGCTGATGTCGTGCTCGAAACCAAGCCGAAAACCAAACGCCCGCCGCTCTATAAGGTGCTGCTGCTGAACGACGACTACACGCCGATGGAATTCGTCGTGCATGTGCTCGAGCGGTTCTTCGGCATGACCCACGCGCAGGCGTTCGAAGTGATGCTGACCGTCCATAAAAAGGGCGTCGCCGTCGTTGGCGTGTTCAGCCACGAGATCGCCGAGACCAAAGTGGGTCAGGTGATGGATTTCGCCCGGCGCCACCAGCATCCGCTGCAATGCACCATGGAAAAGGAGTGATCCGCCCGATCCGGCGGCTCGACCATGTCTGATACCCGATTGAGTTTCGCGCTTGAGGGAGGTCTCGACCTGCCCTCCGAAGGGCGCATCCTGCTGCTCGGCGCGCCCGGCGATTTCGACGCCAGCGCCCTGCCGCGTGAGCGTTGCACGGTTGTGCAGCGGTCTGCCCCCGATTTCGCCGCTTGGGAGCGCCGTGGCTGGGATGTCGCCACCGCCCCCGAGGGAGAGTTCGCCGCCGCCATCGTCTTTCTGCCGCGTGCCCGCGACCGCGCCGAGACGTGGATCGCCGAGGCCTGCGCCGCCGCCAAGGGTGGTCTGGTGATCGTCGACGGCCAGAAGATCGACGGCATCGACACCGCGCTGAAGGCCGTCCGCAAGCGCACCGAGGTGACCGGTCAGGTCTCGAAGGCGCATGGCAAGAGCTTCTGGTTCGCCGCCACCGACGCGCTCGCCGATTGGGCGCGCGGTCCGGCGCAGCTTGACGGCGGCCAATGGACGGCGCCGGGCGTGTTCTCGGCCGATGGGCCGGACCCGGCGAGCGAGGCGCTGTTGGCCGCACTACCGCAGAAACTGGGCACCAATGTCGCCGATCTGGGCGCGGGCTGGGGTGGTCTGGCGAATGGTATCCTCACCCGCGAGAAGATTGGCGCGCTGCATCTGGTCGAGGCCGATCTGGTCGCGCTCGATTGCGCGCGCCGCAATGTCACCGACCCGCGCGCGCAGTTCCACTGGGCCGACGCGCTGAACTGGACGCCGCCCGCGCTACTGGATGCGGTGGTGATGAACCCGCCGTTCCACACCAACCGGCGCAAGGCCGAGCCCTCGCTGGGGCAGGCGTTCATCGACGCGGCGGCGCGGATGCTGAAACCTTCGGGGCAGCTGTGGCTGGTGGCCAACCGGCATCTGCCCTATGAGACGCGCCTTGCCGAACGCTTCCGCAATTCCGACGAAATCGCCGGGGATGCGCGGTTCAAGATCCTACATGCCTCTCGCCCGGGGCGCTGATCGCGGCTAGCGTGGCGCAAACATCCAAGGGATTCCCATGAGTTTTTCCATCGAAGGCAAGACTGCCATCGTCACCGGTGCCGCCAATGGCGTGGGCCTCGCAATCGCGCGGCACTTCGCGGCGCGCGGCGCCAACGTCATGTTCGCCGACATGGACGAGGGCCGTCTGGCCAAGGAATGCGGCAAGTCCGAAGAAGACAGCACCATGCGCTACTTCGCCGGTGATCTGCGCGAAAAGCTGACGCTGGCCAACCTGCTGTCGGCGACGCTCGACGCCTATGACCGGGTGGATATTCTGGTGAACGGCGCGCGGCAGATCCTGCCCACCAATGTGCTCGACTGCGAGGATGCGTCGCTCGAGACCATGCTGGGGCAGAACCTCGTGCCCGCCATGCGCCTGAGCCAGATCGTCGCCAAGCGGATGATCAAACAGGCCGAGGGCAATGAGGAAGAGCGCTGCGCCGGGACGATCGTCAATATCTCGTCGATCGCCGCCTGCCGCACTAACCCGCATCTGCTGGGCTATTCGGTGTCGGTCGCCGCGCTCGATCAGCTGACCCGCTCGATGGCGGTCTCGCTGGCCGAGCAGCGCATCCGGGTGAACTCGGTGGCCTTCGGCTCGCTGATGTCTTCAAGCCTGAAGAACATCCTCAAGGAGCACCCCGGCTACCGCGAAGAGATCGAAAAGCACACGCCCGCAGGCCGCATCGCCGGGCCGGGCGAGGTCTGCGAGGCGGTGCAGTTCCTTGCGTCCGAGGCTTCGGGCTTTATGACCGGCCAGATCATGACGGTCGACGGTGGCCGTACGCTGATCGACCCGGTCGGCGCGCCGATGCACTGAGCCGGGCAGGGGGACGACATGACCGACGTGTTCGACGCGCGCAAAACACGCGCCTCGCATTGGTTCCGCGCGCTGCGCGACGAGATCGTGGACGCTTTCGAGGGGCTGGAGGACAGCCATGCCTCGGGGCCGCTTTCGGATCACACGGCGGGCCGCTTCACCGTGACGCCGACCACCCGCACTGCCGACGATGGCAGCGACGCGGGCGGCGGGCTGATGAGCGTGATGCGCGGGGGCCGGGTGTTCGAGAAGGTCGGGGTCAACGTCTCGACGGTCTACGGCACGCTGGGCGCGGCGGCGCAGAAATCCATGGCGGCGCGCGGCGTGCCCGGCATCGAGGCCGACCCGCGCTTCTGGGCTTCGGGGATCAGCCTTGTCGCGCATATGCAGAACCCGCATGCGCCCGCGGTGCATATGAACACCCGCATGTTCTGGACCCCCGGCGCGTGGTGGTTCGGCGGCGGCTCGGACCTCAATCCTTGCCTCGAGTATGACGAGGACACGGCGCATTTCCATGCCACCCAGAAAGAGCATCTCGATCCGCATGGCGAGACGCTTTACCCCGAGCTGAAGGCTTGGGCGGACGAGTATTTCTACATTCCGCATCGCAAGCGCGCGCGCGGCGTCGGCGGCATCTTCATGGACGACCGCAACACTGGCGACTGGGAGGCGGATTTCGCCCTCACACAAGACATTGGTCGAGCGTTCCTGCCGGCCTATCTGCCGCTGGTGGAGAAGCGCCGGAGCATGGAATTCGGCGCGGCGGAAAAAGACGCGCAGCTTGTGCATCGCGGGCTCTATGCCGAATACAACCTCGTTTACGACCGGGGCACCAAGTTCGGCCTCGCCACCGGCCATGACCCCGACGCGGTGCTGATGAGCCTGCCGCCACTGGCGAAATGGGTCTGAGCTGAGCCTCAGGCGGGCGCGCTGGCGCGCCGCCCGCCCATCAGCATCTCGGTGGTCATTCCGCCGATCCACATGCAAAACAGCGCAAGCCACGCGGTCCCGGCGAAGATCGAACCGCCGGTGACCCCCGCGCCGATGGCACAGCCGCCCGCCAGCATCCCGCCAAAGCCCATCAGCGCCGCGCCGATCATCGCGTTGCGCAGCGGGGTGGGGCCTTCGAAGCCCTGAAGCTTCAACTCCCGCCCCCAAGCGGCGGCGATCAATGCGCCCGCAAAGACCCCGGCGATCAGCCCGACGTCGAAATCCACCACTACCGGACGCTCCAGAAAGACCATCAGCGTATGCGCCGAGGGGCCGGTGAAGGTGGCGCTTTCCACCTGCACGGGCTCGAAGGCGACATTCGACAGCGCGAAGGTCAGCACCCACCCCAGCGCCACGGCAAAGCCGACGCCGGAGGCAAAGACCAGACGCGGCAGGCCGATGCGGTTGCGCCGCGCCAGTTCCAGCGCCAGAAGCGCGATGGCGAGGCCGAGGATCAGCCCCGAGGCGCGCGGCAGATGCAGCGCCGACAGCAGGTCCATATTGCGCCCGCCCTCGGTGATCCAGAGCGCCGCCAGCCGGTCGCGCCACGGCGACAGGATCCCCGAGAGCGACATCTGCGCCACCACCGCGAAGATCAGCCCCGAGATCACCGAACGCAAATTGCCGGTCGCGGCGAGCACCAAGAGCCGCCCCGAGCAGCCGTTGGCCAGCACCATGCCCGCGCCGAACATCAGCCCGCCGATGATCGCGCCCGACCAGCTTCCGGGCACCGCCATCATGCGGGCATTGGCGGCGTCGAACAGGCTCAAAAGCTGCGCGCCCTGCACCCAGACCAGCGCGGTCGAGAAGGTCAGCAGCCAGACGGCCAGCTTGTCGCCCATGCTGCCGCGGGCAAATTCGACCACCGCCGCGCGCAGGCAGAAGCGCGAGCGCTGCGCGGCGATGCCAAAGACCGTGCCGGTGATCAGGCCGAAGAGCGCGGCGGTCGGGCCTTCGCCGATCGCATCGACCAGTGCGACGAGTTCCATGGCTGTCCTCCTCCTCCTCGGGGTGCCATCAAATCGCATACGTGGAATGTGATTACCTTGATCCAGATCACCGCGCGCCGCCTGACCACCGCGCGCTGTCTGACTGCGACATCTCGGTCGCTTTTTGGCGCGACGCCCGCGCGCGGTTGGCGGAGGGTCGCGCAGTGCCCCTTTGCGGAGTGTCCGACATGACCACCGTTCTGCAAGATATGCTCGCCACCGCCGCCCTCTCGGGCATTCCGGTTGTCGCCAACGCCGACCACGCGCCGCTTGAGGGTGGCGAGGACCCCGCCTTCGGGACGGTCCGCTGGCGCACGCTCTTCTGTGCGGATCGCACCGCCACCTCGGGGATGGTCATGGGCATCGCCGAGTTCGGCGCGCTTGGCACGCTGAAACCCCATCGTCATGGACCGGCCGAGATGTATTTCGGTCTTGCCGGCTCGGGCATTGTCACCATCGACGGCACCGCGCATGAGATCGGCCCCAACGTGGCGCTTTTCATCCCGGCGGACGCCGAGCATGGCACCGTGGCGGGGGCGGAGGGGCTGCGCTTTCTCTATGTCTTCCCGCGCGATCGCTTCTCGGAGGTCGAGTACCGCTTCTCGGAAAGCTGACGGGCGGGCCGGTTGGCTCTCGCCAAGCTGCGGGAAAGTGCTTATCGCAGGGTCATGACCCGTATCGTGCCCTTGGGGCAGGCCCGGGAGTTGCCGCTCTGGCGGCGCCCGGTGACGCTGCTTTTCCTCATGGCGATTGCCATGCCGCTCAGCTTTGCCACTTGGTCGGCGCTGCTGAACAATTTCGTCATCGAGGCGGCGCAGTTCGATGGCTCTGACATCGGCTGGCTGCATACGGTGCGCGAAATTCCGGGGTTCCTCGCCATCGGGGTGATCCTCGTGCTGCTGCTGATGCGCGAGCAGGTTCTCGCGCTGCTGGCCCTGACGCTGCTGGGCGTGGCGACGGCGTTGACGGCGTGGTTTCCCAGCATGGGCGGCCTGTTGATCGTCACGCTGCTGAGTTCCATCGGCTTTCACTACTACGAGACGGTCAACCAGTCGCTGCAGCTGCAATGGCTGCCGAAGGACCGCGCGCCGCAGATGCTGGGCTGGCTGCTGGCCGCGGCCTCGGGGGCGACGCTGATCGCCTATGTGGCCATCGTCATGACGTGGGAAGCCTTCGATCTTTCGTACAACTTCGTCTACATGGTCTCGGGCGGGCTGACGCTGGTGATCACGCTTTACTGCGCGCTGGCCTTTCCGCAGTTCGAAAGCCCGAACCCGCAGCGCAAGTCCTTCGTCCTGCGCCGCCGCTACTGGCTTTATTACGCGCTGCAGTTCATGTCGGGCGCGCGGCGGCAGATCTTCGTGGTCTTCGCGGGGTTCATGATGGTCGAGCGCTTTGGCTTTGCCGTGCATGAGGTGACGGCGCTCTACCTGATCAACCTTTGCGCCAATATGGCGCTCGCCCCGATGCTGGGCAAAGCCGTGCACCGCTTTGGCGAGCGGCGGGTGCTGCTGTTTGAATACGCCGGGCTGGTGCTGGTGTTTCTGGCCTATGGCGGGCTCTACTGGTTCCACTGGGGCGTGGTGCTGGCCTCGGTGCTCTATGTGATCGACCATATCTTCTTTGCTCTCGCGCTGGCGCTGAAGACCTATTTCCAGAAGATCGCCGATCCCGGAGACATCGCGCCCACCGCCGCCGTGGCCTTCACCATCAACCATATCGCGGCGGTCTTCCTGCCCTTCGCGCTGGGATATCTTTGGATGATCTCGCCCGGCGCGGTGTTCGGGCTGGCGGCGGGCATGGCGCTTGTGTCGCTGTCGCTGGCGTTGATGATTCCGCGCCATCCGAGCCCGGGCTATGAGACCATCTTTTCCCCGCGCCTGCCGCCGCAGCCCGCCGAGTGAGCGGCGAAAGCGCCCGCCGGCCCTGCACGGCAAGGCTGGCGCTGCAGCGGCAAACGCGCTATCGGGCAGGCCAACCCTGAACGGAGAGCATCACATGGCCAAGACCTGGACCGCCTTCACCAAGCTGAGCGACAAGACCGCGGCCGAGGCCCTGGGCGAGGCCATCGAAGATCTTGAACCCGAACCCACGGGCGTTGGCGTTTTCGAGATCGAAGACGGCAGTGGCACATGGGAAGTGGGCGGCTATTTCCTCGAGCCGCCGAGCGATGTCGAACTGGCGCTGCTGTCGGCGGCCTATGGCGCGGCGCCCTTCGTGGTGTCGGAAGTGCCCGATCAGGATTGGGTCGACAAAGTGCGCCGCGAGCTGACCCCGGTCGAGGCCGGGCGCTTCTTCGTTTACGGCTCGCATGACGCCGACAAAATCCCCGAAGGCGCCGAGCCGCTGCTGATCGAGGCCGCCATGGCCTTTGGCACCGGCCACCACGGCACCACGCTGGGCTGCCTGCGCGCGCTCGACCGGCTGTCGAACGAGGGTATGGTTGGCCAGAATGTGGCCGATATCGGCTGCGGCACCGCCGTTCTGGGCATGGCTGCCGCGCGGATTTGGCCGAACCCGGTGATCGTGTCGGACATCGACGAGGTCGCGGTGGAAGTGGCCGAGGCCAACGTGCGCGCCAACGACCTGACCGGCAAGGTGATCTGCGTCGAAGCCGCCGGTTTCGGCCACCCCGAGCTTGCCGCGCGCGCGCCCTATGATCTGGTGTTCGCCAATATCCTCAAGCAGCCGCTGATCGATCTGGCGCCCGATATGTCGGCGCATTTGGCACCGGGCGGGCGTGCGATCCTCTCGGGCATCTTGATCCGTCAGGCCGACGAGGTGATTGCAGCCTACGCCGCTGCGGGCGTCGATCTGGTCTGCCGTGACGAGATCGGCGAATGGGTGACCCTGACCCTGCGCAAGCCTTCGTGAACGAAAAGCGGCGCAATAGCCGCTTTTTAGCCTAAATTTTGCCGCTCTTTGAGAGCAAATACGGCATGTATTTGTTTGGTAAGAGGGGTTCCACGGTATGGAAAGCGCTCTCAAGAGTTTCGAGCGTCGTCAGCGCGCGGTTGCGCAAAAGCACCGGAAGCTGGCACAGGGCTATGTCACCAAGATCAATCGCAACGGGGTGTTCGAGCACCGGCCGATCCGGCGCATTTCGCCGGTGCGCCTGCGCGGGCTGCTGCTGACGATCCTTGGGTTTCTGGTGTTCAAAGGCGTGATGCTCGCCAATCTCGGCTCGGATCATTACGCCGAGCATTTGGCGCGTCTGTCCGACGGCAGCTTTGCCGACAAGCTGGGAGCATGGGTGCTGGGGGTTGATCCGATCACGCTGTGGATCGGCATCGGGCTGCAGGCTCTGCTGGGCTAAAACGCCAACAAGAGGTGGCGGTCATTGGGGCCGCTTGCGCATATCCTGCAAATAGGAAAAGCCGCCGTCCCGTTCAGGACCGCGGCCTTTGCGCTTGATAAATCATGTTATCAGCGGCGACGTGCGATGGCAGCGATGTCGCCACGGGTCAGGCCGATATCGTCAAGCTCACGGTCGGTCAGAGCTTCGAGGCTCTTGCGGGTCATACGTGCGTCGTTCCACTCGGCGACGATGCCGAAGAGGGTTGCGAAGAGGCCAGCCGAACGCGGGGTTTCGTCGGCGACGGGAGCGAAGCCGGAAACGAAGACGTTGCCGATACGGCCTGCGAGGCCAGCGGCGCCGGATGCGTCGCGCGAGTAGTCATAGACAGCCATAGGTCAGTGTCCTTGTCATGAAGTTTTTAAAGTGCCTGAAATCTAATCGCCAGATAGATCCGGTCAGCAGCTGCCACAAGCAGTGAAAAACGCATGGGTGGGCTGCAGTTTTCACATAGCAAGCAAATTGAGCGAAGAGCCTGAAAATTAGCCTATTTTCTGGGCTGATTGAGGCGCGTTCCGGCGCCAAACTGTCGTCTTTGGACCTCTGCCGTGGCGTGGCGGACGCAACTGCTCTGCGCGTGGGCAAATGCACAGGGGCGAGGGCTTGGCGGATGTTCGCGTTTCGTGCTAACTGCGTGGTAGAAAAACAACAACGGGCAGTGATGGAATGCGGGTCATCGGAATCGATCCGGGCCTTCGGCACCTCGGCTGGGGGGTGATCGAGGCCGAGGGAAGCCGTTTGCGGCATGTCGCCAACGGCACATGCGATTCGGGGCCGGGCACTTTGGCGGCGCGTCTGCTCACCCTGCACGAGCAATTGACCGATGTGCTGCACCGCTGGCAGCCAGAGATCGCGGCGGTGGAACAGACCTTCGTGAACCGCGACGGCGCTGGCACGCTCAAGCTCGGTCAGGCGCGCGGCATCGCCATGCTGGTGCCCGCGCAGTTTGGGCTGGAGATCGGCGAATACGCCCCCAACACGGTAAAGAAAACGGTGGTCGGCGTCGGCCATGCGGATAAGACACAGGTCGATCACATGGTGAAGATGCAGTTGCCGGGCGTGGTCATCCACGGCCCCGACGCGGCGGATGCGCTGGCCATCGCGATCTGCCACGCGCATCATCAGGGCGCGCAGAGAATGAAGGTGAAAGCATGATCGGACGGATCGCCGGACGGGTGGACTACAAGGGCGATGATCACGCGCTGATCGACGTGCGCGGCGTGGGCTATGTGGTCTATTGCTCGGATCGGGTGCTGGCGACGCTGGCGCCGGGCGAGGCGGCGGCGCTTTATACCGACCTTTTGGTGCGCGAAGACCTGCTGCAACTCTATGGCTTTCCCACGCTGGTGGAAAAGGAATGGTTCCGCCTGCTGATGTCGGTGCAGGGCGTGGGGGCGAAGGCCTCGCTGGCGATCCTCGGCGCTTTGGGGCCCGACGGCGTGAGCCGCGCCATCGCGCTTGGCGACTGGACCGCGATCAAGGCGGCCAAGGGCATCGGTCCGAAGACCGCGCAGCGGGTGATCAACGAACTCAAGGACAAGGCGCCGATGGTCATGGCCATGGGCGCGGGGCAGGTGGCCTCGGCTGATGATGTGGTGATTGAGGATGATTCCGCGCCGTCCCCCGCCGCCGCCGCGCCGCGCAAGGCGCCTGCCGCACGGCCCAATGCCTCGGCGCAATCCGAGGCGCTCTCGGCACTGAGCAACCTTGGCTATGGCCCAAGCGAGGCCGCCTCGGCGGTGGCGCAGGCGGCGGGCGAGGATCCGGAGGCGGAGACCTCCGCGCTCATCCGTGCCGCGCTGCGGCTGCTGGCGCCGAAAGGGTAAGCGATGGTCGACAGCGATCCCACCCTGCGCCCCGAGCCGCTGCCCGAGGACGAAGGCCGCGCGCTGCGTCCGCAGATGCTGGGCGATTTCATCGGTCAGGCCGAGGCGCGCGCCAACCTGCGGGTGTTCATCCAGTCGGCGCGGGCGCGCGGCGAGTCGATGGACCACACGCTGTTTCACGGGCCGCCGGGCCTTGGCAAGACGACGCTGGCGCAGATCATGGCGCGCGAGCTTGGGGTGGGCTTTCGCATGACCTCCGGGCCGGTGCTGGCCAAGGCCGGCGATCTGGCGGCGATCCTCACCAATCTCGAGGCGCGCGACGTGCTGTTCATCGACGAGATCCACCGGCTCAACCCGGCGGTGGAAGAGGTGCTCTACCCGGCGATGGAGGATTATGAGCTCGACCTCGTGATCGGCGAAGGCCCCGCGGCGCGCACGGTGCGGATCGAGCTGCAGCCCTTCACGCTGGTTGGGGCGACCACCCGTCTTGGTCTGCTGACCACGCCGCTGCGCGACCGTTTCGGCATCCCGACCCGCCTGCAGTTCTACACCGAGGATGAGCTCAACGAGATCGTCAGCCGCAACGCGGTCAAGCTGGGCGTACGGGCCGAGCCCGAAGGCGCGCGTGAGATCGCCCGCCGTGCCCGCGGCACGCCGCGGATCGCCGGGCGGCTGCTGCGCCGGGTGGTGGATTTCGCCGTGGTCGAGGGCAATGGCATCGTGACCCGCGAACTGGCGGACGGCGCGTTGACGCGGCTTGGGGTGGATCAGCTGGGCCTCGATGGCGCCGACCGGCGGTATCTGACGCTGATGGCCGAGAATTACTCCGGCGGGCCGGTGGGGATCGAGACGCTCTCGGCGGCGCTTTCGGAAAGCCGCGACGCGCTGGAGGAGGTGATCGAGCCTTATCTGCTGCAGCAGGGTCTGATCCAGCGCACGCCGCGCGGGCGGATGCTGGCGCAGCGGGCGTGGGATCACCTCGGGCTGCCGGTGCCGCGGCCACAGGTTCCGGGGCAGGGCACGCTCTTCGACGGCTGATCCCGCGCCTGACTTAAGCGAACATCTTGCGCGGGCGCGCCCGGCATGGCAGGTGGAGCGCCGCGTGGCGGGCGCCGCGCTATGCGTATTTGCCAAAGAGAAGAAGGGGCGAGCCATGGACGCGGCGGAGGTCGAAGCGCTGTTTACCCGCGAAGACGGGAGCTATCTTTGCGCGCGCTGGGGGCGGCCGCTGGTGCCGATCGTGTTCGGCGTCGAGGATGCGACGCTGTCGGTGGTGAAGGGCGCCTTCGAGGCGGTCTGCGCCATGTCGGGGCACAAGATGGCCGAGCATGACCCCGAGCTTGGGGCCAACGTCATGGTGTTTTTCTTCCGCGACTGGGCCGAGCTGCTGGAGCTGCCGGACCTTGGGCGGATGATCGACGGGCTGCCCGAGATGGTCGAACGCTTGCAGCAGAGCGGGGCCAACCAGTACCGGGTGTTCCGCTTTGACGAGAGCGGCGCGATCAAGGCGGCCTTCGTGTTCCTGTGCATGGACGGCGCGCTGGCAGCGCAGCCTGCCGAGGATCTGGCGCTGGCGCAGGTGGCGCAGGTGATGCTGACATGGGGCAATGGCGCCTTTGCTGCGCGCTCGCCGCTGGGGCGGCTCGAGGATGGGCGCGTGGTGCTGCGCCCGGAGGTCGGCGCGCTGATCCGCGCCGCCTATGATCCGGTGATGCCGGTTGCGGCGCAGGACAGCAGCCACGCGCTGCGGCTGGCGGCGCGGATCGCCCTAGGCTGAGACCCCCGAGACCTGCCGCGCGATCTCGCGCAGGTGGCGCAGGTCGGTGCCGCAGCAGCCGCCCAGCACGCGCAGAGCGGGATGGCTGCGCTGCAGCTCGGCCAACTGCGCGCCAAGCTCTTCGGGATCGCCGTCGTCGAGCGTGTCGCAGGCGTCCAGTTCCGCGTGGCTCTGGCGCGAGGCATTGGCGACGATGCCCGCCAGATGCGCCTCCCATTCGCCGCCGTCAAACGCATTGGCGATATGGTCGGGGTGGGCGCAATTGACCATGATCGCCTCTGGGTCTGTCGCGCCAGCGAGGCGCTGCACGGCCTCTGACAGCAACGAACCATCGGCGAGGCGGCCATCGGTTTCCACGGTGAAGGCGATGAGCGCGGGGATGCCTGCCTCGGCGGCGGCTTTGGCGATGCCGATCGCCTCTCCAGCGGCGCCCAGCGTGTAGGCGCTGACCATATCGGCACCGGCCTCGGCGGCGGCACGGATTTGCGGCCCGTGATAGCTGGCGGAGGCATCTGCTGCAGACATGCCCGGTTGATAGCCGTCGCCCTGCGGGCCGATCTGCACGCTGATGCGCGTCGCCACATCGAGATGGCGCGCGGCCATCTCGCGCAGGAGCGCCACCGCCTCTTGGGTGACTCGCGTGAGGTCTTTGGGGGTATAGCCCAGCGGTGCGGCGCGGTCGGGGTTGGCCATCCATGTGGGCGTGTCGAGGATCATCCCGGCGCCGGTCTCACGCCCGATGGCGATCAGCGCCTCGGCGTAGCCGCGCAGGCGGGCGCGGCCCTCGGTTTCGTCGATCATCGGAAAGGCGGCGAAATGCGGCAGCTCGACGCCGTGGTTGAAGATCAGGTCGGTCTCCATCCCGGTCCAGGCGATCCATGTGCGGTCGGGGGTGAGTGTCATCGCGCTGGTCCTCCCTAAAGCCCGGGGCGATGCGGAAAGTGTAGCACGGGTGTGGCCCCGCTGTCGCAGCCGGCGTTCCAGGGGAGGCGGCAAAGGCAAAAGGCCGCCCTCTGGGGGCGGCCTCTCCTTTTCGGGATGGGCGATGGATCAGGCCTTGGCGCCGACCATGCCAACGATCTCATAGGTCTGCTGCAGGATCGGATCGGCGATCTTGCGGGCGCGCTCGGCGCCCCCTGCGAGGATCGCGTCGATCTGCGCCGGATCCTGCATCAGCCGGGCCATCTCGGTGGAGATCGGCGCCAGCTTGTCGACCGCCAGATCCACCAGCATCGGCTTGAACTCCGAGAACTGCTTGCCACCGGCCATGGTCAGCACCTCTTCGACGCTTTGCCCGGCGAGGGCGGCGTAGATGTTGACGAGGTTGCGCGCTTCGGGACGGCCTTCGAGGCCCTTCACCTCCGACGGAAGCCCGTCGGGATCGGTCTTGGCCTTGCGGATCTTCTTGGCGATGGCGTCGGCGTCATCGGTCATATTGATGCGCGAGGCGTCCGAGGGATCGGATTTCGACATCTTCTTGGACCCGTCGCGCAGGCTCATGACGCGGGTGGCCGCGCCTTCGATCACCGGCTCGGTCATCGGGAAGAACTCGGTGCCGTAGTCGTGGTTGAACTTCGCCGCGATGTCGCGGGTCAGCTCGACGTGCTGCTTCTGGTCCTCGCCCACGGGCACATGCGTGGCGTGGTAGAGCAGGATGTCGGCGGCCATCAGCGCGGGGTAGGCATAAAGCCCCAGCGAGGCCTTCTCGGCATTCTTGCCGGCCTTGTCCTTGAACTGGGTCATCCGGTTCATCCAGCCAAGCCGCGCGACGCAGTTGAAGATCCAGCCCAGCTGGGCGTGGCCGGGAACCTGGCTTTGGTTGAAGAGGATGGATTTCGCCGGATCGAGCCCGGCGGCAAGATAGCCGGCGGTCAGCTCGCGGGTCTGCTTGCGCAGCGCCTCGGGATCCTGCCAGACGGTGATCGCATGCATGTCGACAACGCAGTAGATCGTCTCGATCCCGCTGTCCTGCATGTCGACGAAACGCTTGATTGCGCCAAGGTAATTGCCCAGCGTCAGCCCACCCGAGGGCTGAATGCCGGAAAACACACGCGGCGTGAAAGCGGAATTGATGTCGCCCGCGTCGGACATGGGCTTCCTCCGTCTGGAAATTCGGTCTGGGCTGGCTTACCCATGGCCCGACATGCCGTCAAGAAAGAGGCCACCATGGCGCACCAGCATAATGTCTCGCCGTTCAATTCGCTGCCGCCCGTGATCGTCGGGCTGGCCGTGGTCATCGTGGGGGTCGAGGCGGCCTTCTCGCTCGGCGCGCGCGGTCTCGTCGGCGGGCCCGGCGCCGTAGGCTGGCGGCTCGACGCGCTGCAACGCTTCGCCTTCTCGGGCGAGATCTGGCACTGGATGCTGTCGACCGGGCAGTTTCCGGCGCAGCATGTGATCCGCTTCTTCAGCTATCCTTTCGTGCATGCGAGCTTTAGCCATGCACTGTTTGCCGCTGTCATGCTGCTGGCACTTGGCAAGATGGTCGGCGAGGCGCTGGGAAGCTGGCGCACGCTGGCGATCCTCGCGGCGTCGAGCCTTGGCGGCGCGCTGGCCTATGGTTTCGTCAGCACGCCGGTGCCGCTGATCGGGGCGTTCCCGCCGGTCTACGGGTTGATTGGCGGCTTCACCTACCTGCTGTGGCTGCGGCTTGGCCAACTGGGCGCGCAGCAGGCACGGGCCTTCTCGCTGATCGGCATCCTGCTGGGAATTCAGCTGCTGTTCGGCCTGCTGTTTGGCGGCAGCCTTGATTGGGTGGCCGACCTTGGCGGCTTTGCCTCGGGCTTTCTGCTGACCGTCCTTCTGGTGCCCGGTGGCTGGGCGCGGCTGCGCCAGCGCCTGCGGCAACGCCGCTGATCAGAACATATCGGCGGGCAGCACCGGCAAGGACTTGGCGAACTTGCGTCCTTCGGCCTGAGGGTAGGGCAGCACGAATCCCTCGCGGTCCTGCGGCGGATGCGCGGCATTGGCGAGCGCTGCCTGCCGCCACGTGCGCGCGCTCACCCGGTCATGGCCGTTGAGGTGATCGCCCAGCCACGTCGAGGCCAGACGCCTTTGCAGGTCTTCCACCGCGTCCGAGCGGCGGAACATCACCGAGGCCTCGGTGTCCCAGCGCAGCGAGCGGCCATTGAGATTGGCCGAGCCCACGAGGCCGACGCGGTCATCCACCAGCGTGACCTTGGAGTGCACGTAGATCGGGCCGGATCCCAGAAGATCGGGAATATCCTCGGGCGACTCGCTGTGCTGCCCCGGCGAGACAAAGGCGGCGCGGTCTCCGAAGGCTTTCGACACGCGGTCCACCGCCTCGGTCTGCAGGGCGTGGCCGTGGCGCGTGTCCCAGCCGTCGTTGCCCTCGTAGAGCACCCGGTCGGGGAAGGAGGGCATCAGCACCACCAGTTGCAGCTCACCGCTGCGCTCTCCGGCTTTGGCCAGCGCTTCGGCCACGGGGCGGTGGCGCAGGAATTGCGTCTCGATGTAGATATAGCGCTGTGCCTCGCCGATCATGCCGATGAGCGCCTTTTCGTGCTCGATGATCGAGGCGCGGGGCGAGAGCCGGGCAGGCCCGCTGCAGGGCGCCGAGAAGGTGCGCACCACCCGCAGATCGGCAGGCGCTTGCGGTTTCTTGGCGGTGTCGAACCGTTCGGTGCGTCCGGTGAGGCAGGGCGTGTCGCAATCCAGCGCGGCATTCCAGCATTCGCCAAAATGGTGGCGCAGCGCGGCGGCGAAATCGGCATCATCCACCCGCATCGACACATCGTGCCACGTCTCGTCAGCGGGGCGGTCATGCTCGGGGGTGTCGAAGCGGCGCTCGTTGATGTCGAGCCCGCCGATCACTGCGGCCTTGCCGTCGGCGACGGCGAATTTCTGGTGGATGGTCACCGGCCGCAAGGCGACCGCGCCCTTGAGCACGGCGCGCTGCACGGGGGTGAGGGTGGCCTCCTCTTCCTGCCGCAGCTTCTCCATGTGTCGCGCGATGGGGCCGCGCATGGCGATGCGCCAGAGCCAGCCTGCGTTCTGCCCGTGCGGCGCGCAGAGGATCTGCGCATCCTCGCCCTGCAGCCGCTCGGCAAAGGCGCTGGCGGAGCGCCATGCGTTGCGGTGCAGGGTGGAGGTGAAGACCGGATCGAAATCAGAGATGATCATCCGCAGTTTCACGCCGCGCCGCGCCACATCCGCCAGCAAGTCGGCCCAGTTTTCCAGACCTTTGGCGCGGAGTTCGGGGGTGCGCAGCTTGGTGCGGGGATCGAGGATGCGAAAGCTCATCACGAGCTCGTCTTGCGCGTCATTGCACAGCTGCTCGAGGGCGGGAAAACCCTCGGCGGCGGTGATTAGCGGTGTCAGCGTCATGTACTAGCCCTTGCGGCGGAAAGCGGTGCGGAACTCGGACAGACGGAACGCCCCAACCGCCTGTCCGGCAATCCCGTAAGAGAGGATTCCGACAAGGATCAGGCCGACAAGGGCAAGGCTCCGCCAGTAGCTTCGTTCAAGGAACGGCCCAAGCGCCAACATGGTTCCCCAAAGAACACCGCCCATGATGACAGAGGCAAGACAGATGCGCAGAATTCTGGTGCGGAAGCGTGTGTCGAACCGCGCCACGTCGCCCAATTTGCGCCCGCCCCACGCCAATTGCGCGACCATTGTCCACGCCGCGCAGGTGGTGGCGATGGCGGGGGCGTACCAGCCCAGAACTGGCGCGAGACCGATGGCGAGGACCGCGTTCACCGCCATCGACCACAGCGCGTAGCGGAAGGGGGTGCGCGTGTCTTCGCGGGCAAAGAACAGCGGTTGCAGCACTTTTTGCAGCACGAAGGCGGGCAGACCGAGGCCGTAGATGGCGACGGCAAAGGCGATGGCCTGCGCGTCGGCCATCGACGTGGCGCCGCGCTGGAACAGCACCGCGACGATGGGCAGGGGCACCACCACCAGCGCCACGGCGGCGGGTACGGTCAGCGCCAGAGACAGCTCTCCCGCCCGCGAGAAGGCGTGGCGCGCGCCGGATTCGTCCTGTGCTTTCAGACGTCTGGAGAGATCGGGCAGCAGCACGATGCCGACCGCGATCCCGACCACACCGAGCGGAAGCTGGTAGAGCCGGTCGGCGGCATAGAGCCAGCCCACGGCCTTTTCGAAGTTCGAGGCGACCTGCTGACCGACCAGAAGGTTCACCTGCATCACCCCGCCCGCAAGCGCTGCGGGAACGGCGACGCGGACCAGTCGTTTCATGTCGGCGTTCCAGCGCGGACGGCCGGGGCGCAGCTTGATCCCGGCGCGTTCGGCAGCCACCCAGACAAGCACCAACTGAGCCACGCCAGCAAGCGGGATCGTCCAGACAAGCCATTGGATTATATCGCCATTCAGGTACTGACCGGCGAGCATGGCAAGGATGACGAAGACGTTCAGCAAGACAGGGGCTGCGGCGGCGGCGGCGAAATGGCCGGTGGCGTTGAGGGCGCCCGAGAACAGGGCGGCGAGTGAGATGAAGAAGATATAGGGAAAGACGATACGGCCAAAGCCGACCGTCATGTCGAACCGGGCGTCGGCGGCGAAGCCTCCGGCGGTGGCCCAGACCAGCGCGGGCATGAAGATCAGCGCCAGCGCCGAGAGCAGCAGAAGCACGAAAGCAAGGCCGTTCATCGCTTGGCTGGCAAACTTCAGCGGGTCTTCTTCGCCCTCGTATTTCTTTGAAAAGATTGGCACAAACGCGGCGTTGAACGCGCCTTCGGCAAAGAAGCGGCGGAACATATTGGGCAGGCGGAAGGCGGCCACAAAGGCATCCATCACCGGGCCGGGGCCGATATAGGCGAGAATGAAAATCTCGCGCGCAACGCCAAGGACGCGGCTGGCCAGCGTCCAGAAGCCGACCGTGAGGATGCCCGAGATCAGGCGGATGGGTTTCATTTTGAGCGCCCTTCGAGATGTTCGCAGGGGCCAGAGGTAGACCATCGGCGACGCCCGAGGAAGGGGGCACAATCCATGCACATCCCATGCACAAACCATGCATACGCGGGGGCTTGCCGAGGGTGTGGGCGGCGCGACAGCCGAGATGCGGATTGTCCGGGAATGAAAAGTCGAGTTGAATTCTTCTCGACTTCGCCACATGGCTTTCGGGTCGACGCGGCGGCAGCGCCGCGCCGGCCAATCGAGAGAGTGCTGTCATGAGCTTCATCTATTTCATCAACGGGCTGGTCTGCGTCTTCTTCGCGGCGCTGATGGGGGTGGTGGCGATCCTGTTTCCCGAGACCGCTGGCGTCTTTGGCATCTCGGCGGCGCTGGTCGGCATGGTGGGCGTCGGGGTGAGCCTCTCGACGTGGTCGGAGTTTCTCGACCTGAATCGGCTGCACACGTTTCTTCTGACCTCTTCGGTCTGGGTGACCGCCGCCGTCGCCGGGGCGGTGCCGCTGTGGCAATGGGGGCTGTCGCCGGTGGATGCGGTGTTCGAGGCGATGTCGGGGATCACCACGACGGGCTCGACTGTGATGAGCGGGCTGGATGACACGCCGCATGGCATCATCCTGTGGCGGGCGCTGCTGCAGGCGGTGGGCGGCGTGGGCTTCATCGTCACCGGCATCGCCATGCTGCCGATGCTGCAGGTGGGCGGGATGCAGCTGTTTCGCACCGAAAGCTCGGACAAGGGCGAGAAGGAATTGCGCAGCGCCGCCTCTTTCGCCTCGGCCACGCTGGGCATCTATCTGGCGCTGATGGCGGTCTGCGGCTTTCTCTACCTCGTGGGCGGCATGGGGCCTTTCGATGCGATGACCCATGCGATGACCACGCTCTCGACCGGCGGCTATTCGGGCTATGACGCCTCTTTCGGGCATTTCACCAGCCCGTTCCTGCAGTGGACCGGGACGATCTTTATGCTGCTGGGGGCGTTGCCCTTTGCGTGGTACGTGCGTGTGGTGCACCGCGGCGCGCTGCGCAGCGAGCAGGTGGAGGCGCTGATCAAAGGGCTGGTCGTGGTGATCGCGGTGCTGAGCCTCTGGCTGGTGATCGCCAAGGGCTGGGGGCCGTTCGAGGCGGCCACTGCGGTGGCGTTCAACGTGGTCTCTGTGGTCACGACAACCGGCTATGCCACCACCGATTACACGCTTTGGGGACCATTTGCCGCCGTCGCCTTCTTTTTGCTGACCGCGGCGGGGGGCTGCACCGGCTCGACCGCGGGCGGGGCCAAGGCGATGCGCTGGCTGCTCTTCGTGCGGGCGTTGCGGGCCAAGATGCAGATGATCCGCGCGCCGCATGCGGTTGTGGCGATCCGCTACGAGGGGATGCGCGTCGACGAGGACACGATGCGAAGCGTCATCACTTTCATGATGTTCTACGGGCTGACCTTTGGCGGTTTCACCATCGTGCTGGATTTCTTCGGGCTGGATTTCTCGACCTCGGCCAGCGCCGCGCTGACCGCTTTGGCCAACGTCGGGCCGGGCGTGGGGCCGATCATCGGACCGGCAGGGAATTTCGCCACGCTGAGCGATCCGGTGAAGCTGATCCTTGCCTTTGCCATGTATCTTGGGCGGCTGGAGATGATCACCGTCTATGTGCTGCTGACGCCGCTGTTCTGGCGCGAGGTGGGCGACCTGCGCCGGGGGTGATCCTTTGGGCTTCGCCGCGGCATTCTCCTTAGGGTAGAAATTCTCTCTGTGTTACCTTGCCTTGCGCCACGTCAAGGTGAGGGTGTTGTCTTGGCCTAGCGTGCGGGCGTGAGAGATTTGCAGGAGGGATTTTTGATGCGGATGACAGTGGGCAGCGCGGCGCTTTTGCTTGCCGCGGCGCTGGTGCCGGGGCTTGGCGCGGCGCAGGAGAGTGCCGATACGATTTATTCCGGTGGCCCGATCCTGACGATCGACGATGCGAACCCCAGCGCCGAGGCGGTGGCGGTGCTGGATGGCAAGATCGTTGCGGTGGGCAGCATGGAAGAGGTCTCGGCGCTGAAGGGCGAGGCCACGCAGATGTTCGAACTGGGCGGTCGGGCGATGCTGCCGGGGTTTGTCGACAGCCACGGGCATGTGGTGCTGGGCGGCATTCAGGCGCTTTCGGCCAATATGCTGGCGCCGCCCGATGGCGATGTGACCGATATCGCCAGCCTGCAGCAGGGGCTGCGCGACTGGGCCGAGAAAAACCGCGAGGCGGTGGAGGCGGTGAACCTGATCGTCGGCTTTGGCTATGACAACGCGCAACTGGCCGAGCTGCGCCATCCCACGCGCGACGATCTGGATGCTGTGTCCACCGAGGTGCCGATCATGATCATCCACCAGTCGGGACATCTGGGCGTGGCGAACTCCAAGGCGCTCGAGATCGCCGGGATCACCGAGGCATCGGAAAACCCTCCGGGCGGGGTGATCCGGCGCGGCGAGGACGGGCGGCCCAATGGCGTGCTCGAAGAATATGCCTTCTTCCGCACGTTGGTGCCGCTGCTGGGGCAGCTTGGGCCGGAGGGGTTCAAGACCTTCGCCAAGGCCGGGGCCGAGATGTGGGCGCGCTTTGGCTACACCACCGGGCAGGAGGGCCGCTCGAGCGCGGGCAATGTCGAGGCGCTGCGGGCGGTGGATGCGGCGGGAGAACTGCCGATCGACGTGGTGGCCTTTCCCGATGTGCTGGAGGCGCGGGATTTCATCGAGGCGAATTTCTCTCAGGACTATGACGGCCACGTGCGGGTGGGCGGCTGCAAGCTGACCATCGACGGCTCGCCGCAGGGGTTCACCGCGCTGCGCGACCGGCCCTATTACGATCCGGTCGGGGATTATCCGCCGGGCTACAAGGGCTATGCGGCGATCACCGAAGAGCAGGTGGCGGATGCGGTGGATTGGTGCTTTGACCACGACTACCAGATCCTCACCCATGCCAATGGCGAGGGCGCGTCGGATATGCTGATCGCGGCGATCGGCGCGGCGGAAGAGAAATACGGGGCGCCGACCAACCGCCCGGTGCTGGTGCACGGCCAGTTCCTGCGCGAGGATCAGGTGGACAGCATCCAGAAGCTGGGCATCTTCCCCTCGCTCTTTCCCATGCACACCTATTATTGGGGCGATTGGCACCGCGATCATACCGTGGGGCCGGTGAATGCCGACAATATCTCGCCCACCGGCTGGGTGCGGCAGCGCGGGATGATGTTCGGCTCGCATCACGATGCGCCGGTAGCCTTTCCCGACAGCATGCGGATCCTCTCGGCCACGGTGACCCGGCGCACGCGCTCGGGCGACATCCTTGGCCCGTCGCAGCGGGTGAGCGTGATGGACGCGTTGAAGGCGCTGACCATCTGGCCCGCGTGGCAGCATTTCGAAGAGGACAGCAAGGGCTCGATCGAAGTGGGCAAACGGGCGGATTTCGTGATCCTGTCGGACGACCCGATGGCGGTGGACCCCGAGACGCTGGCGGAGATCGACGTGCTGGCGACGATCAAGGACGGTGCCGTGGTCTATGAGGCCGCGGAGGGCGAGCAGAAGACCGAGTTGCGGGACCGGACCTTCCTTGGGGGGCCGGAGATGGGCCACGAGATTCTGCACGCGATGTATGAGGCGATGAGCGAAGGCTAGGGCCGGGCGCACGAGCTTCTCAAACAAAAAAGGCGCGGAGGGTTTCCGCGCCTTTTCCGTGTCTCCTAGAGCTGGGCCAGATCAGGCCGAGGCATGCGCCCTGCCGCGGTTGCCACCGCCGCCACCACCGCTGCGACGGCCACGGCCCCCGCGCGAGCGGCGCGCGCCGCCGGGCT
>NZ_JAAGOU010000025.1:0-69481 GCF_010500775.1 Salipiger sp. PrR002 | reverse complement strand
AAGCGCCCGCCACGCGACCAACCCCGGTCGCGCTATACGCGTTTGTGTGGGCATTCGCGCCAGGATTGAGCCGACTGCCTGCCCTCGACGTAGGGCAGGGTATCCGAATGACCCAACGCCAATCACCCGCAGCGCCTATGGCCGGGCCCTCGCGGGCTGCTATGTTGCACTGCATCAGCGTCGTGGGGGAACAGGATGCTTCGTCAGCAAGATGCGCACTTTGGGCCAATGGATTTTCTTGCTGGGGACGGCGAGATGGCGCGGCGTATCCGTGAGACTGACTGGAGTGCACACCCTTTCGGCCCGCCCGAGAACTGGCCGCAGTCCCTGCGGTCCGCGCTGTCGATCTGTCTCAAT
The DNA here is from genome assembly GCF_010500775.1 of Salipiger sp. PrR002. Taxonomy (NCBI): domain Bacteria; kingdom Pseudomonadati; phylum Pseudomonadota; class Alphaproteobacteria; order Rhodobacterales; family Roseobacteraceae; genus Salipiger; species Salipiger sp. PrR002. The sequence goes on along the minus strand of NZ_JAAGOU010000025.1, from coordinate 69,124 downwards.
TCGGCGTTTCCCACGGCCATCTACTGGGGCCCGGAGTTGCGGCTTCTATATAACGACGCCTGGGCCTCGATCCCCGGACCGCGGCATCCGGCCTCGCTCGGTGCGCCCGCGCGCGAGGTCTGGAGCGACATCTGGTCGATCATCGAGCCGCAGTTCAACGAGGTGATCCGCAGCGGCACCGGGCTTTTCCTCGAAGACCAGATGCTGCCCATGCAGCGCTTTGGCTATCTGGAAGAAACCTATTGGAACTATAGCTTTACGCCGATGCGCGGCGAGCTTGGTGAAATCGTCGGGATCTGGAATTCGGGGAGCGAGACAACCGAAAACGTGATCCAGCGGCGCAACGCCGAATGCATGGTGAAGCTGAACGAAGCCCTGCGCAATTGCACCAGCGCGCAGGACGGGATGCAGGTCTCTCTTGAGCGGCTCGGAACCCATCTTGGGGCCGATCTTGTCGGGCTGACGGAGTTCGATGGCAGCGGCACCGTCGTTCCGCTGTGCGAGGTTTACCCGCCGCAATCTTCGGCGCGTCGGCCGGAGGGGGCGTCGATGTTCGGCCCGGCGCTGCTGGCCGAGCTCGAAGCAGGCAAGGACGTCTTCGTCAGCAGAGGCGAGGCGGGGCAGGAGCCCGAGACGGCGGCCTATATGTCAGCGCGCAATCTGGCCAGCGGCGTGCTGGTGCCGTGGCTGTCGGGCGGCGCGCTGCATGCGGTGCTCTATATCCACTGGTCCCGGCACCGATCGACGGGCGTGCTCGACGTGGCTCTGGTCGAGAAGGTGCTCGAGACGGTGATGTCTTGGGCCGAGCTGGAGCGGGCGCGGGCGCGCGAGGCGGTGATGTCTCAGGAGATCGATCACCGCGCGCGGAATATTCTGGCGATCCTGCGCGCCGTGGCGCGGTTGATTTCGGCCGAGACCGTCGCGGATTACAAGGCCAAGCTCGATGACCGGATCGCGGCTTTGGCACGGATCCATGGTCTGCTGTCGCAGCGCAAGTGGGACGGTCTGACCCTGCGCGAGGTGATCGAGGTCGAGATCGCGACCTTCGGCGTCGCCGAAGGCGTTCGCCTGTCGCTGTCTGGCCCCGAAGTTTCGCTGCCGGCGGGTGATGCACAACTGCTGGCGATGATGATCCATGAGATGAGCACCAACGCCCTCAAACATGGCGCGCTTGGTGATCCCGAGGGCGCGCTCGAAGTGGATTGGAGCGTGCGGGACGAAGATGGCGCGGTGTTGCTGCGCTGGGTCGAGCGGTCTGGCCTCATCGCGCCCAAGGCGGATCAAGACGACCTTCCGCGCGGCTTCGGCACCGTTCTGCTGCAGCGTGTGGTTCAGGACCATTTTCAGGGGCAGATCGAGCAAGGCATTGTACCGGGACAGTTCAGCTACGCGGTCACGCTGCGCAACGACGCTTGGTCCGCGGAGCCGCGCAACTCCGCCGCCGAGGTGATCGCGGGGGAAGACGATCCCGCAACGACGGTCCTGATCGTCGAGGACGAGCCGATCATCGCGCTGGATCTCGCAGGCATGATGGAAGACGCGGGCTATTCGCTTTTCGGGCAGCATGGCACCGTTGCTACGGCGCTCGAAGCTCTGGAGAAAGGCATGCCTGACCTTGCCCTGCTGGACGAGAACCTTGCGGGCGAGCGCTCGACAGCTGTGCTGGACAAGCTGATGGCGCACGGTGTGCCGGTGGTGATCATCTCGGGCTACGACGGTGAGGCGATGACCGGCGTGCCCCGGCTTGCAAAACCCATCTCCGAGGCAGAGCTTCTGGCCACGCTGAAAAGCATGTGAGCCCCTTCGCCCGCCGCTAGGCATCGCCTTGGTGATGGTCCGACAGGCACTCGCCATGGTCGCGCAGCACTTCCAGCACCCGGCAATCGGCAACGCTGCCGCCGGAACATTGCCCGATCATCCGCTTCAGTTCCGCGCGCAGGGCTTCGAGCCTGACGATCCGCGCCTCGACCGCGCGCAGTTGTTTCTGCGCGATGGCGTCCACATGGTCGCAGGCGTGGTCCGGCGTGTCCGACAGGTCCAGCAATTCCCGGATCGCCTCGAGCGAAAACCCAAGATCGCGGGCGTGCCGGATGAAGGCCAGCCGGTCGAGCTCGGCATGTCCATAGCGGCGCTGGCCGCCCTCCGTACGCCCCGGTTCGGGCATAAGGCCGATCTGCTCGTAATAGCGGATGGTCTGAACCTTGCTGCCGGTTCGTTTGGCGAGGGTTCCGATGGTCAGCATCTCGATCTCCAAAAGCTACATGCACTGTAGATATTGGCGTGCGGGCGGCAAGACCAGAGGGCGCTAAAATTCTTTGAGAAATTGCTTGAACCTACAGTAGCTGTAGCTCCTATCTTCTGCGTCGACCCTCAGATTCAATTGGGACAGACCGATGACGACGACGACCGAAGAGACCTTGGAATGGCGGGTGACAGGCATGGACTGTGGTTCCTGCGCGGCGAAAGTCCGCGGCGCGGTCGAGCGGTTCCCCGGTGCCTCAGGCGTCGAAGTAGCATTGATGACCGAACGGTTGCGGCTGCACTTGGACGAAACGCAGACCTCGCGGACAGAGATCGAGAGTGCGGTTCGGGGCTTAGGCTTTGGGATCGCTGCGAAGGGCCAACCGACGGAGCGCCCGAAGGGGGCTTTCGTTCTACCTGACGACGCGATCATCCCACTCGCGTCTGCACCAGAAGACGCCGCCGCGGAAGACGCCACCGTGGAAGAGAGCGGCTGGCATCAGACGACCAAGGGGCGGATGCTTATCGGCACCGGCGGGCTCTTGGCTGTGGCTTGGGGCATCGAACTGTTGGCCGGAGGGGGGCTGGCGCATTGGGCCTTTGTCATCGCGACCCTGCTCGGGGCCGCGCCGATTGCGCGCAGGGCGTTCAAGATGGCCTTGGCGGGAATGCCGTTCACCATCGAGATGCTGATGAGCATCGCCGCCGTGGGCGCGCTCTTCATCGGGGCGGCAGGCGAAGCCGCCGTGGTGGTGTTTCTCTTCGCCCTAGGGGAAGTGCTGGAGGGGGTTGCGGCTGGCAAAGCGCGGCAGGGCATCCGCTCGCTGGCGTCTCTGGTTCCCAAGACCGCGCGCGTGATGGTGGGCTCACAGCCGCGCGAGATCGCTGCGGCGCACCTGCAGGTCGGGCAGGTGGTGCAGGTCCGGCCGGGCGACAGGGTGCCGGCCGACGGCACGGTTATCGCGGGCCGGTCCAGCGTCGATGAAAGCCCGGTCACCGGAGAAAGCGTTCCCGCGCCAAAGGACATAGGGGCCGAGGTCTTTGCCGGGTCGATCAATGCCGAAGCCGAACTGCGCGTGCGTGTGTCTCGGGCCGCCGAGGACAATACGATCGCCCGCATTGTGCGACTGGTCGAAGAGGCTGAAAGCGCGCGGGCTCCGACCGAACGGTTTATCGAGCGTTTCAGCCGCTGGTACATGCCTGCGGTCGTCGGTGCGGCGCTGCTTGTGGCGGTGCTGCCGCCGCTGGTCGGGGGCGCAGAGTGGTCGACGTGGATCTATCGCGGACTGGCGCTTTTGCTGATCGGCTGCCCCTGCGCGCTGGTGATCTCGGTGCCCGCTTCCATCGCTTCGGCCCTGTCGACCGGAGCGCGCCATGGGTTGCTGCTTAAGGGTGGCGCGGTGGTGGAGGCGGCGGCGCAGACCTCGCTAGTGGTCTTCGACAAGACCGGCACATTGACCGAAGGCCGCCCGCAGGTGACTGATCTCTGTGCGGTTTCCGATGATGAGAGTGAATTGCTGCGTCTCGCGGCAGCGGTAGAGCATGGCAGCAGTCACCCGCTGGCGCGCGCCATCATCGCCCGCGCGGAGGGGCTGGATATCCCGCCCGCGCAGGACGCCGGAGTTCTGGCCGGGCAGGGGGCCTTTGCCATGGTCGGCGGACTGCGCGTGACGGTCGGCGCCCCGCGCCTTGCCGAAGCGGCGGGTCTGCTGCCGCCAAACGTGGCGCGACAGCTGGCCGGGCTCGAAGAGGCGGGGAAGACGGTCGTGACGGTGTTCACGACGGACCGTCTGCTCGGCCTGATCGCCCTGCGCGACGAGCCGCGCGCCGATGCCGCCAAAGCCGTCGCGTCGCTGGCAGAGATGGGGATCGCCAGCACCATGCTGACCGGCGACAACGCCCGCACCGCGGCTGCCATCGGCGCGCAAATCGGCATCGCACATCAGGCGGGCTTGCTGCCGCAGGACAAGGTGACGGCGCTGCAGGCATTGGCCAAGGGGCGGCGGGTGATGATGATCGGAGACGGGATCAACGATGCCCCGGCTCTCGCCGTCGCCGATGTCGGTCTGGCAATGGGATCCGGCACCGATGTGGCGCTCGAGACCGCCGATGGCGCGCTGCTGCGGGACCGGGTGGCCGACGTCCCGGGTCTGCTGCGCCTGTCGCGTGCCACCATGCGCAACATCCGCCAAAACGTCGCCCTCGCGCTGGGGCTGAAGGGGGTGTTTCTGGTGACGACGATCCTTGGTGTCACCGGGCTTTGGGTTGCGATCCTCGCGGACACCGGGGCCACTGTGCTGGTGACGCTCAACGCGCTGCGTCTGCTCGGCTTTCGGCCGTCTTCGCACTAAGGCCGCGAAACTGCTCTTCGAAGGCCGCGGCGGTGGGCGAGGGCGCGCGGCGCGCCGGGGTCAGCAGGTAGAGCTTGCGTTCGAGCCGCAGGTCCGCGAGCGGGACAAAGGCGATGCCCGGATCGTTGAACAGCTCTACCGCATTGCGCGGCAGCAGCGCGATCCCCACGCCCGCGCGTACGAGGCAAAGCTGCGCGATGGTGGAATGGCTCCGCAGTGGGCCGGTTTTGAACCGCGCGGGCAGCGCCGCGCCCGCAAGCAGCCGCGAGGTGCCGGTGTCCGCGCCCAGGTGAATGAGCTCTTGCGGATCAATGGCATCCAGCGGCACCGCCGCCGCGGCACGCGCCAGAGGGTGACCCGCGGCGCAGGCCAGCCCGAAGAGATCGGCGGCAATCTCGGTCTGAACAAGATCGGGCGAGCTGCGGGCGCGCCCCGCGATGGCCAGATCCAGCCGGTCGTCGGCGACCATGCCCGCCAGCGCCTCGGCAACATCGTCATGCAGGGTGAGTTCCACATCGGGATGGCTCTGCCGGAAAGCGGCAATCGCTGGGGCCACATGCGGGGTGATCGCCGAGGGGGTCGCGCCGATCCGAAGGCGCCCGTGCAGACCACGCGCCCGGTCGCGCAGCCGCGACAGCGCGCGGTCCATGGCCGTGAGCAGCGGCGCCGTCTCGTCAAGAAACTCCTGCCCCAGCGGCGTGGGCGCAGGCGGGCGGGACCGACGGTCAAAGAGCGCGCCGCCGGCGATGTCCTCAAGCTGGCGGACCGTCTCGGTCAGCGCCGAAGGCACCACACCCAGACGGTCCGCCGCGCGGGCAAAACTGCCCTCGGCGCGGATCGCGTGGATGGCCCGCAGGTGGCGCAGGTTGAAGTTCGTATTTTCTGAATCAATCTTCATATGTTTCAATTTCAAAGAATACGGGTCTTCGGTCAATATGCCGCCAGACAGGAGACCCAGATGACCGCCACCGACCGCAGCCTTTCCGACGCCATCGACCGACTTCCCCGCGCCCTGAAGGACGCGGGCTTTCGCGGAGAGGTGACGCGTGACAGCGCGCTCAGGGCGGCCATGTCCACCGACAATTCGGTCTATCGCATCCTTCCCGACCTCATCGTCGCGCCGCGCGATGCCGCGGATGTGGTGGCTTGCATGTCGGTGCTGGAGCGGCCCGAGTTTGCCCATGTCCCGCTGACCGCGCGCGGCGGCGGCACCGGCACCAATGGCCAGAGCCTCAACCGCGGCATCATCCTCGACATGCGCCGCCACATGCACCGGCTGCTGGAGGTCGATCCCGAGGGACAATGGGCCGACGTGGAGCCGGGCATCGTGCTCGACGATCTGAACGCGCAGCTGCGGTCCAAGGGGCTGTTCTTTGCGCCCGAAACCTCGACTTCTACCCGCTGCGTCGTCGGCGGCATGGTGTCGACCGATGCTTCGGGCAAGGGCTCGCGCATCTACGGCAAGACCTCGGACAACCTCTTGGGGGTCGAGATCGCGCGGGGGCAGGGACTTGTCTCCAGCCTCAGTGCCGCGCCGGACTGGGCCGCGCCGATGCTGGCGGCGGCAGAAACCGCAGCGCGGGCCGGGCGCGCGGCCTTCATCAAAAACACCCCGCGGCTCAACCGTCGCTTCACCGGCTATGACCTCGAGCGCGCCTGCCCCGAAGAGGGCGGCTTCCAGTGGTGGCGGCTGTTCCCCGGATCCGAAGGCACGCTTGGGCCGATCACCCGCATCCGGGTGAAGCTCCGCCCGCTGCCCAAGGAAAAGCGCCTCGTGGTCGCCGGGTTTGCCAGTTTCCGCGACTCGCTGGCCGCCGCGATGCCGCTGCTGCTGGACAACCCGACCGCCATCGAGGTGATGGACGAGCGGGTGCAGGCGCTGGCCGAAGAGGCCGGTCTGCTTGGCCGCCTGCCCGAAACCCTGCGTCCGCAGGGCGGCGAAGCACTGGCCTATACGTTCGTTGAATTCAATGGCGATGATGCGGCGGAACTTGCGGCGCGCATCGCGGCTTGTGAGGCGCGTCTGCAGGGCTTGCCCGGCATCCGGGCGGTGCATGTTGCGGCAGGCAGCGATGAAATCCGCGACCTTTGGGCGGTCCGCTCGGCCGGTGTCGGGCTGCTTGGCAAGATCGACGGCCGGTCGCGCCCCGTTGCCTTCGTCGAAGATTGCGTTGTGCCGCCCGAGACGCTGCCGGAGTTCCTCGACGGTTTTCTAGATATTCTCACCCGGCATGGGCTGAGCTTTGGCATCTACGGCCATGTGGATGTGGGCTGTCTGCACATCCGCCCGGCGCTCGACATCGACACAGAGGAGGGCCGCGCGCGGCTGGTGCAGGTTTCTGACGAGATCTTCGAGCTGGTCAACCGCCATGGCGGCATCTTCTGGGGCGAGCACGGAAAAGGGGTGCGCGGCGCCTATCTCGAAGGCTGGATCGGGCCAGAGGCCTATGCCGCGTTGCAGGGGGTAAAGGCCGCCTTCGATCCTTCGGGGCGTTTCAATCCCGGCAAGCTGGTCGCCGCGGGAGCGCCGGTCATGGGGATCGCCACGACACCCTTCCGCCCGTTCAACGCGCCCGAGGGCGACCCGCTGGAAAAGGCCTTCCGCTGCAACGGCAATGCGCAATGCCTCAGCTATGCGGCGAGCGTGCCCATGTGCCCGTCCTTCAAGGCGACGGGGGATGTGCGGCACTCGCCGAAGGGACGCGCCGATGCGCTGCGCGCATGGCACCAGGACCAGCGGACCGGAGAGGCGACGATTGACGAGGCGGATCTTCTCGGCACGCTCGACACCTGCCTCGGCTGCAAGGCCTGCGCCTCGACCTGCCCGGTGCAGGTGGATATTCCGGCGATGCGGGCGGCGTTTTACGCGGAGGTCTACACCCGTAAGGCGCGGCCGCTGACCGACCGGGCGATGCTGCTGGCCGAACGTCTGAGCCCGCTCATGCTGCGCGCGGCACCCGTGATACGCCCCTTCTGGCCGCTCGCGCGGCGCGTGGTAGAGGCCGTGCTGGGCGTGACGGACTTGCCCGGTGATCTGGCGCACCCCTTGCCGCGTTCGGCACGGATCTCACTGGCCGAACTAAAACAGCGCGCGCTTCCGGAGCGCGCGGTTCTTGTGTGGATGGATTGGTTCTCGGCGCTCTATGACGGCGCGACGCAGCGCGATGTCTATCAAGGCCTCACGGCCCTCGGCTATGCGCCGCTTTTTGTCGAGATGCTGCCAGCGGGCAAAGTGGCGGGCGACCTTGGCGACCGGGCGGGGTTTGCGAAGATGGCGGGGCGTTTGGTGGCGGCTCTTAGGGACGGAGCGGCCAGCGGCGCGCCGATGATCGGTCTCGACCCGGCCTTCGTCATGGCGCTGCGGCAGGACTATCGCAATGCGGGGCTCGACGTGCCCGAGGTGCTCTTGCCGCAGGAATTTCTTGCGGCGGAGGTCCGGCGCGGGGCGATGCTGCCGCAGGTGCCCGGCGGAGCGCTGAGCCTCTTCACCCATTGCACCGAAAGCACCGGAGCTCCGGCGGCGCGGAAAGACTGGCAGGAGGTGTTTGCCGCGCTTGGGCTGCAGATCGACACGCCCGCAACCGGCTGCTGCGGCATGGCGGGCATGTTCGGGCACAAAGAACGGCACCAGCAGATGTCTCGCAAGCTGTTCGATATGTCCTGGGCGGAGCCTTTGGCCAAGGCCGAGGCGGCAGTGGCCACGGGGTTTTCCTGCCGCTGCCAGACCGAACGGCTCTCGGGCATGCCGATGCGTCACCCGCTAGGCCTGATTGCCGACCGTCTGAAATAAGCTTCGCGAAGGCTCCAAACCCGGTGTTTTGCCCCCGAAGGCCGCAGGATTGATCACCTGCGCGCCGAAGCTTGCGCGTAGGCACCCCAACCTTCCCATTCCCGTTGCGCCGGCTAACCCGTTCCGCCAACCTGTGGAAACAGTCTATATTGGTGACCAAACCGTCACCATTTTGGTGAATGTTTTTGGGAGGACCCTCGTGAAGCCAGCTGCGCGCCGGGAAATGATTGTGCAACTTGTCGAGGATCTCGGGGAGGTGCTTGTCGACAATCTTGCCGAGCGGTTCGATGCCTCCCGCGAGACGATCCGGCGCGATCTGAACGAATTGGACGGGGCGGGGCGGATCCGCAAGTTTCACGGCGGAGCCCGCAAAGCCTCGAGCCGGGGCGACGGCGGGCTTGTCGAGGGGCCTTTCGACACGCGGATGGAGACATTGGCGGGCGAAAAGGCGGCGATCGGGCGCTGCGCCGCGGACCTCTTTGACGAGGGGGCGGTGATCTTCATCGACACCGGATCGACAACGATCGCCTTTGCGCGGGCACTGGCGCGGCGGCGCGCGCTTACCGTGATCACCAATTCGCCGGAGATTGCCCGCCTTCTTTCCCGTCCTGAGGGCCAGCATCGGGTCTATCTCGTTGGCGGCGAGATTGCCGCCGAGGGGCGCGAGACGCTGGGCGCGCTGGCCATCGAACAGCTTGGCCGCTTCAAGGCCCGTCATGCGGTGCTCACGATCGGCGGGATGACCACCGGGGAAATCATGGATTTCGACCTGCGCGAGACCGAACTTGCCCGCGCCATGGTCGCGCGCGCGGAAGAGGTCACCGTGCTGGCGGATCACAGCAAGCTTGGCCGCGCGGCGGTGTTCGAGGTGGCGGCGCTCACAGACATTGATCGTTTGGTGACTGACCGTTTGCCCACCGCCGAGATGCAGGCGGCGCTGCGCGCGGCAGGGGTCGATTTGATCGTCGCGCCCGACGGGTGACGGCCCATGCGCTGAAACTTTCCGCAAAACCCGCCGTATTCGGCGGGTTTTCTTGTTCATGCACTGCCGCAATGTTGTTGATACGGTCATTATGATGCACGATCAGTCAAAATCCCAAGCGCCAACCGTTTCCGCGCTTTGGAAAGTGACGGAGGCGTAGCTTGACCATTTCAGTGCCCGACACGGACGTCGCAATTATCGGGGCAGGTGTTGTGGGCTGCGCGATGGCACGCCGCTTTGCCTTGGAAGGCGCGCGCGTTGTGGTGATCGAGGCGGGCACAGACATCCTGTCCGGCGCGTCCAAGGCCAATAGCGCGATCCTGCACACCGGGTTCGACGCGCCGCCGGGGTCGCTTGAACTGCGCTGCATGCAGCAGGCCTATGACGAATACCTCAGCATTCGCAATGAGATGAACCTGCCGCTTCTGGAGACCGGCGCGATGGTGGCGGCATGGACCGCACAGGAGGAAGCGCGTCTGCCAGACTTGCTCGCGCAGGCGCAGCAAAATGGGGTGAGCGATGCGCGGCTGATCTCGCGCGCCGAGGTGCTCGCCCGCGAGCCGTATCTGGCGGGGGACGTGCGCGCCGCGCTTCTGGTGCCGCGCGAGCATGTGATCGACCCGTGGTCGGCGCCGCTCGCCTATGCGACGCAGGCGCAGGCGCTTGGCGCGCGCTTCATGTTTGCCGCGCCGCTTCAATCGGCGCGGCGCGACGGCGGCACTTGGCATCTGGCGACTGCTGCGGGAGAGCTGCGCGCAAGAACCGTGGTCAATTGCGCGGGTCTGTACGGGGATCACGTCGAGGCGATGCTGACCGGCGCCAGCCGCTTCGAGATCCGCCCGCGGAAGGGCCAATTCGTGGTCTTCGACAAGGCGGCATCGGCGCTGCTGCGCACGATCCTGCTGCCGGTGCCGAGCGACCGCACCAAAGGTATCGTGTTGACGCGCACGGCCTTCGGCAACCTTTTGGTCGGCCCGACGGCGGAAGAGCAGGAGGCGCGCGACCGTCCCGATGTCACCCGGCCCGAGCTTGACGCGCTGATCGCAAGAGCCGGAGAGATGGTGCCGGGGCTGCGCGACATGCCGGTCACGGCGGTCTACGCCGGATTGCGTCCGGCGAGTGAACGCAAGGAATACCGTGTCCATGCCGATGCCGACCTAGGTTATTACTGCGCCGGGGGGATCCGGTCCACCGGGCTCACCGCCTCGTTGGGCATCGCACGCCACGTTTTCGACCTTTGGAAACAAGCGCATTCCACAACATGGCCAGCCGTTGCCGCTCCGCCGGTCCCCAAGGTGCCCAACCTCGCCGAACACCGCCCAAGGGACTGGCAGCAGCCGGGGCATGACGGCTTCCTGTGCCACTGCGAAATGGTCACGACGCGCGAGGTTGAGGCGGCGCTGCAAAGCCCGCTGCCACCGGGCGATTTCGGCGGCCTCCGCCGCCGCACGCGCTGCGCCATGGGCCGCTGTCAGGGGTTCAACTGCCTCGCCCGGATCGCCAGCCTGTGCGAAGGCCGTCTGCGCGCGCCAATGGTCTCGGAGGACGCGCCATGACTACGCGCGACGGCTATGACGTGATCGTTGTCGGTGGCGGGCCAGCGGGCCTCTCGGCCGCCACGACGCTCAAAGCGCTCGGCGTTGAAAAGGTTCTGCTGCTCGAGAGGTTTGAAGCCGCGGGCGGGATGCCGCGCCATTGCGGCCATCCGCCGTTCGGCCTGCGCGAGTTTCGCCGGATCCTCAGTGGCCCTGCCTATGCGCGCCGGCTGGTGACCGAGGCGGAGCGCGCCGGTGTCGAAATACGCACCCGCAGCAGCGTGCTTGAGCTGAAACCCGGCGGCGTGCTCGAGGTGGCAACGACGGAGGGGGTTGAGCGCCTCACCGCCCGCCGCATCCTCATTGCAACGGGCACTCGTGAGCAGTCCCGCGCCCAACTGCTGGCACCAGGGCTTCGCCCGCTGGGGGTGATGAACACTGCGGCGCTGCAATCCTTCGTCTATCTCGAAGGCCGCGCCCCTTTCGCACGACCGGTGATCATCGGCAGCGAGCTTGTCTCGCTCTCCGCACTGCTCACCTGCCGCTGTCATGGAATCCGACCCGTTGCGCTGATCGAGCCCGACCGGGTGCCGCGCACCCGTCTGCTCTTCATGCAGCTCTGCCGGGCGCTGCGTGTGCCGGTCCATTGCGGGGCACAACTGCTCTCGATCGAAGGCCGCACCCGAGTAGAGGCGCTTTGCCTGCGCAAGGCCGATGGCACGGAGCAGCGTCTGGAGTGCGATGGCATCGTCTTTTCCGGCCGCTTCACGCCCGAGGCCACATTGGCCCGGCAAAGCGCGCTACGGCTCGATCCGGGCACGCTGGGACCGGACGTGGATGCCGAGGGTCGCAGTTCCGATCCGCAGGTTTTCGTTGCGGGGAACGTGCTGCACCCGGTCGAGACGGCGGGCCATTGCTGGGCCGAAGGCCGGCGCATCGCGCGGCGGATCGCAGACGACCTTTCGACGGACGCGCCGATCACGCAGGCGGGGCCTCGCATCACGCTTGGCGAAGGGCTGCGCTACGTGGTGCCGCAATCGCTGGCCCGCGCGGAGGTGGATTGCGTGCTCAACATCCGTGCCGAGGGTGCGGCGCGCGGGCGCCTCGTGCTCCGTAACGCGGCGGGGCAAGAGGTCGCGTCGCGCCGGGTCAACAGCTATCCCGAGCAGCCGCTTCGACTTAAGGTTCCGGCGCAAACAGGCGGCCTGTCCGGACAGGAGCTTGAGTTGCGGTTGGAAGAAAGAGGCTGAGATATGCGAATTCTGGCGCTTGATCAGGGGACGACCTCGACGCGCGGCCTGCTGGTCGATGCGCGCGGCGGCTGCCGGATCGTCACGGCGCTGCGCCACACGCAACATTTCCCCGCCGCCGACCGGGTCGAACATGATCCCGCCGAGCTTCTGGCCAACCTGCGCGCGGTGATCGACGCGGCGGGCCCGGTGGATGCCATCGCCCTGTCGAACCAAGGCGAAAGCTGCCTTGCGTGGGATGCCCAGACCGGCGCGCCGCTGTCGCGTATCATCGTCTGGCAGGACCGGCGCACCGAGGCGCGCCTTGCTAAGATGGCAGAGGCCGAGGCGATGGTGCGCGCGCGGGCAGGGCTGCCGCTCGATCCCTACTTCTCGGCCTCGAAACTGGCGTGGCTTCTGGAAACGCAGCCGCAGGTGGCCGAGGCGCATCGCACAGGGCGGCTCCGGCTCGGCACCACGGACGCCTTTTTTCTGCAGAACCTGACCGGTGCGGCGCTGACCGATGTGACCACCGCCTCGCGCACATCGCTCATGTCGCTGGAGACAGGCAGTTGGGATCAGGACCTCTGCGCGCTCTTCGGTGTCCCGCTGGAGTGCCTGCCCGTGATCCGCGCCACGGTGAGCGACTTCGGGCGCATCGGCGAAACCCCGGTGACCGCAGCTATCGTCGATCAGCAGGCGGCGCTTTACGGGCATGGGTGCCGCGCGCCGGGGGATGCGAAAATCACCTTTGGAACCGGGGCCTTCGCTTTGGCGCTGGCAGGCGAGACACGTCCCGATCTGGAGGGCAGCGGGCTGCTGCCGACGGTGGCGTGGCGTCTTGGAGAGCGGACGCGTTATGCCAGCGACGGCGGCGTGCATGCGGCTGGCGCGGCGGTGGAATGGGCGCTGCGCGTTGGGCTCTTGGACGGCCCGGAGGCGCTGGCGGCATTCGATGCTGTGCCCGCCATTGATCGCGATCTGGCTTTCGTTCCCGCGCTGTCGGGTCTGGCCGCGCCGCATTGGGACGGGTCTGCTGCGGGGCTCTTCATTGGCATGACCGGAGCCACGACGCGGGATGATCTGGCGCAGGCGCTGATCGAAGGCGTGGCGCTGCGCGCGGCTGAGGTGGTGGAACGGATGGGGCAAACGCAGGGTGCCATCGAGCGCATTTCCGTGGACGGTGGGCTGAGCCGCTCGGAATACCTGTGCCAGTTCCTCGCGGATGTGACCGGCGCGCAGATCGTGCTGCCGGGGACGGAAGAACTCACGGCCTATGGCGCGGCGCAATTGGCGGCGCTGGGACTGGGCGTGAAGCTGCCCGCCCCGCTGCCGAGGGCAGAAATCACCCCCCGCGCCTGTGACAGGGCAGCACGCATGTCGCGGTTTTCCGACGCGGTGACGCGGGCCCGTGGATGGCGGCAGTAGGGGTGTTTCGGGCTCAGTTCTCTCCGTTTTGGCGGTGTGGAGCCATCTCCCATATCGGGCGAAAAATAGACCATTCGGTCAGTTTTGATGTGGCGCTCTCCAGCGCGGATTCCGAAACCGCACTGCAGAAGGCAGGGCTGTGTAAAAAACAGGCCAAACTGTCGCCCAAGCGGCATTTCTCTTGCGAGTCCCTTAACTTCCCCCGGGCAATGCACATAGTGCACATGCCAGCCTCCGGCAGGCTTGCCCGGCGTGACGCGCACCCTGCATTTCTTGCTCTGCAAGCACGGCAGAGCGCGCCGGGACGGGAGTTTTCCCGTGACCTAGGATCACCTCGGTCATACGCTGACCGAAACCACAACCCGCCCCGATTTCCGACGTGGGTGTGGCTCTGAAAGACCGAACAGGAAAGCAAAGCTCATGACCTCCGAAAACCCGCCGCTCCCCTTTGTCTGCCGCAAGACGCCCGCGCGGAGCACGCAGGGCATCGTGGTGACGAACCATCCGCTTGGCTCGGTGGCGGGGCACGAGATGCTCGCCTCGGGCGGCAATGCGGTGGATGCGGCGGTGGCTTCGCTGCTGGCGCTGACTGTGGTCGAGCCGATGATGGTGGGCATCGTCGGCGGCGGTGTGGCGCATCTGCGCCTGCCGAACGGAGAGCACACGGTTTATGACTGCCTGTCGCAGGCCCCGGCGGCGGCAACGCCGGACATGTTCCAGCCGGTCTCGGACCGGCTGCCGGACTACATGGAGACGGCGGGCCGCCGCAATCTCGTGGGCCCCTCGGCAGTCGCGGTGCCCGGCAACCTGCAGGGCTGGTGCGCGATGCAAAAGGCCCATGGCGCGCTGCCCTTCGAGGATGTGATCGCTCCGGCGATCCGTTACGCGCAGCGCGGTTTTGCGGTGACCAACTATCTGGCCTCCAACATTGAGCGCCACGCCGAAGATATGTCCAAGGACCCCGAGATCTCGCGCATCTTCCTGCCCGGCGGCACCCCGGCGAAACCCGGCCATCGGCTGGTGCAGGGCGACTATGCCGAGAGCCTGAAGCTTGTAGCCAAGGAAGGCGCCGCGGCGTTGCACGGCGGCGCTCTGGGCCGCGCGCTGGTTGACCGGCTCGCCACCGGCGGGCCGGATGCGGGGCTCGTCTCCATGGCGGATCTCGAAGGCTACACCGCGAAGGAGCGCGATGCGATCTTTGGCAGCTATCGCGGCCATGACATCGTCGGCCCGCCGCCGCCCGCCTCGTCGGGCGTGCATGTGGCGCAGATGCTCAACATCCTCGAGGGCTTTGATCTGGCGGCCATGGGCTTTGACAGCCCCGAGCGCCTGCACCTTCTGGCCGAAGCCATCCGCATCGGTTTCGAAGACCGCCGCGCCGCTTCGGGCGATCCCGATTTCGTCGATATCCCGGTCGAGAAACTGATCTCCAAGGCCTATGGCGAGGCATGCCGCGACCGTATGCTCCTCGCGGGCGGCGCGGGCCATGTGCCGCCGGGCTATGAGAGCCGCAACACCACGCATATCACCGTGGCGGATCGCGATGGGCGGATCGTCTCGGCAACGCATACGATCAACGGTCTTTTTGGTGCGCGTTTCATGGTGCCGGGGACCGGCATGATCCCCAACAACTACATGTACAACTTCGACCCGCATCCCGGTAAGGCGCTGTCGATCGCACCGGGCAAGCGTGTGCCCACCTCCATGGCGCCGATGATCGTGCTGAAGGATGGCAAGCCGAGCTTTGCGCTGGGGCTGCCGGGCGCCGTGCGCATCTTCCCCTCGGCGATGCAGGCGATCATCAATATGATCGATTTCGGCATGACGCCGCAGCAGGCGGTCGAGGCGCCTCGGGTCTGGACCGAGGGCGCGCATGTGGAGCTTGAACCCGCCTACGCGCATCATGCGGAGGCGCTGACCGCGATGGGCCATGAGGTGCGCGTGGTGCCGCATATCGGCGGCGGGATGAATGCCATTGCCTTTGGCGCCGACGGCGAGATGACCGGGGCCGCCTGCTGGCGCGCCGATGGCACGGTCTCGGCGCTTGGCGGCGGGCTGGCGGGCGAAGGCATCGCTTTCCATATCTGACAATGTGCAGAGGCGCAGCGCCAGCACATGGCGCAGCGCAGCAGACTGAGAGGCACGAGACATGCAAAAGACGCTATTGCTGACCGGGGCGAGCCGGGGGATTGGCCATGCCACGGTGAAGGTGTTTCAGGCGGCGGGCTGGCGGGTGCTGACCGTCTCGCGCACGGGCTTTGACGACCGCTGCCCGTGGCACGCTGGATCCACCGATCACTTTCAGGGCGATCTGTCGAACCCTGAAAATCGCGCCGATCTGGTGGCGCGGGTACGCGAAAGCCTTGGTGACGGTGGGCTCAACGCCATCGTCAACAATGCCGGGATTTCTCCGAAAGGCGAGGGCGGGTCGCGGCTCGGCATCGCCGAAAGCTCGGATGACGTCTGGCGCGAGGTGCTTGCAGTGAACCTGATGGGTCCGGCGGCGCTTATGCGCGATCTGCTGCCCGAGCTCGAAAAGGGCAAGGGCGCGGTGGTCAACGTCGGCTCGATCGTCGGCTCGCGGGTGCACCCGTTCGCCGGGGCGGCCTATGCCTGCTCGAAGGCGGCGCTGGCCGCACTGACCCGCGAGGCGGCGGCAGAGCTTGGCCCGCGCGGGGTGCGGGTGAACATGGTGACGCCGGGCGAGATCGAGACCGAGATCCTCTCGCCGGGGACCGAGGAAATGGCCGAGATCATTCCGCTGCGCCGCCTCGGCAAGCCCGATGAGGTGGCGCGGGTGGTGCTGTTCCTGTGTTCCGAACAGGCCTCTTACGTCAACGGCGCCTCGATCGACGTCAACGGTGGCCAGCATGCCTGAAGCAAAGGGGCGGGCGTGATGCGACACGCCCGCCCCCGCGGTTTTGTTCCCAGGGTAGGGGGCGGCTCAGTAGCCGCGCCCCGCATCCGCCAGATCGGCGCAAGTGCCGGTTTCCTCATAGGTCTTGAGGTTGGCGGCGATGATCCGCCCGCCGGTGGCCGCGTCGATCTGCGAGGCCACATGCGGCGTCACGGTGATCGCCGGATGATCCCAGAACGGGTTGTCGGTCGGCAGCGGCTCTTGGTGGAAGACGTCGAGCGTCGCCTGCTTGATCTGGCCGCTGTCGAGCGCCGACAGCAGGTCTTCGTCCACGAGGTGCGGGCCGCGCGCGCAGTTGATCACGCAGGCGCCTTTGGCCAGCTTGCCGAAAAGCTCGGCATTCATCAGGCCGCGGGTCTGGTCGGTCAGCGGCAGCAGGTTCACGAGGATCTCGCAGCCCGACAGGAAGTCGTCGAATTGCTCGGGGCCGGTGAAGGTCTCGACGCCCCCGATGCTCTTGGGCGATTTGGACCAGCCGCGCGTGGTAAAGCCGAGCCCGGCCAGCGTCTGCGCCGCTGCGGTGCCGAGGTTGCCAAGACCCATGACGCCGACGGTGCGGTTCGGGGCGACGGGAACGACGATCGCGTGCCAGTCCTTCTCGGCCTGCGCCTGCAGCTGGCGCGGCATGTCGCGGTGATGCCGCAGCACCTGCAGCGCCACATATTCGCGCATGCGCTGGGTGAGGTCGGTGCCCACGGTGCGGATGATCGGCACGCCCTGCGGCAGCGCTTCGTCGGCCAGTACGTGGTCGATGCCGGCGCCGATCGAGACGATGGCCTTGAGATTGGGCAGCTTGGCCAGATCGCCGGTGCGCGGACGCCAGACGACGGCATAGGAGACCGCCTCGGGGTCGGTCACCTCATCCAGCGGCTGGACCGTCCATCCGGGCAGCAGGTCTTGCAGCATGTCCACCCACCATTGGGTCTTATCGGCGAGGGGAAGATAGACGGCGACAGTCATGGGAACTCCTTGGGTGTGGCCTTGGTATCGGAGACAAGGGAATGAACTTCAAACAGCTCGAAGCCTTCTACTGGCTTAGCGAGTTTCATAATTACAGGCAGACGGCAGAGCATCTGGGTCTGACGCAGCCTGCGGTGTCCGCGCGGATTCAGTCGCTCGAGAAGGACCTCGGCAAGACCCTCATCGACCGCGAAGCGCCGGGCTTCGTGTTGACCGATCAGGGGCTGGAGGTGGCCGAGTTCGCTGTCGACTTCCTGAATCTGCGCGAGGCGATGATGGGACGGCTGCAGGACAAGCAAAAGCGCGGCCTGAGCATCGGGCTTGCGGGCATGGCCGCGCTGACTTGGGGTCCGTTGCTGCGCGCCGCGGTCGAGGCAGCGCATCCCGAGCTGATCCTCGACATTTACGCCGGTTCGGACCTGCAGCTGCGCCGCTTTGTCGAGGCCGGCACGCTGGACGCGGCCTTCACCGCGACGGGCGATAGGGCGCGGGGAACGGATTTCGCCGTGCGCTACGACGTGGGCTGGGTGGCGCGACCCGACGTGATCGAGGGCAGGGCGATGCCGATGAGCCCGGACGAGCTTCGCAAGCTGCCGCTGGTGCTCTATCCCAAGACCTCGCCGCTCTTTACGCCGGTCGCCGACTATGTCGACGACATGCGCGAGCGTCCCGCGCCGCGCCATTACGGCAATTCGCTCTCGACGATCTGCGAGATGGTGCGCGGCGGCTACGGCGCCTCGGCGCTGGCGCTCACCGCGCTGCGCGAGGATTTGGCGCGCGGCACGGTCGTCCATATTCCGGCGACCGAACCGCTCGCGCCGCTGCACGTGTCCTGCACCCACCTCAACCGGGCCCGCCGAAAGCAGGTGGTCGAGGTGCTCGAGCTGGCCCGTGAGGCCGCCAGAGAGTGGTGCGCAGAACATCCTGAGTACAGCTCCTTCGTCGAGATCTGAGGGCTTAGCCCTCTGTCTTGGCCTTGACCATCTTGGTCGCGCCGGACATCTCACCGAGGTGCGTGCCAGCGGTGACCTTGGCCTCGTTGACGCGGCCGCGCTCGGTCTTCAGCTCGCCCTCGGCCAGCACCTCGTCGAGGTCCTCGGGGGCAATGAACAGCACGCCGCTTTCATCTGCCAGCACCGCGTAGCCCGGAAGCACGGTGGCGCCGCCGATCGAGACCGGCACGTTGAAGCCGCCGCCGGTGTTGTAAAGCCGCGTGGTGACGGGCGAGGGGCCGCGCGACCACATGGCGAAATCCTGATCCTTGATCTCGGCGGTGTCGGTGTGCGGACCATCGACGCAGCCGCCTTCGAGGCCGATCATCGCGGCCATACGGGTCACGCCGCCGCCCCAGCAGGCGTATTTCGTGTCGCCGAGACGGTCGACGGCAAGGAAGTAGCCCGGCCCACACTGGCTAAGGCAATGGTGCAGCAGCGTGCTGTCGAGGCCCGGAATGGCCAGCGTCGCGACGGTGGCGGCGACGACCTTGCCCGGCAGCACCGGCTGGATCGCGGGGGCGGCAAAGCCAAAGTGGTAGAAGTGGCCGATGGTGGCGGTTTCGAGCTTTGCCAGCCGGTCGAGCTTGTCCTGCGGGATGGGCTCGGGCATCGGGTTCAGCTTGTAGACGAGATTGGACATGGGTCCCTCTTTTAGTTTTGTGGTCCGAGGATGAGGTCGGGCAGCAGCGTCACGGTCTGCGGCACGAAGGTCAGGAGGATGAGCACCGCAAAGAGCGGCAGCAGCATCGGCAGCACGGCCATGGTCACTTTCTCGAAGCGCACGCGTCCGACTTCGGCGACGATGTAGAGGCCGATGCCCATGGGCGGCGTGGCGATGCCGATCAGCAGGCCAAGCTGGATGATGATCCCGAAGTGCACGCGGTCGATGCCATAGGCGTCGATCAGCGGCAGCAGGGTGGGCACGAGGATCAGCTTGGCGGGCACACCCTCGACGACGCAGCCGACGAGAATGATGAACACCAGCAGCAGTCCGAGGAAGACGTTCTTGTTCTCGGTCAGGCTGAAGGTGAAGTCGGCCAGTTTCTGCGGCGTCTGGTCGATGGCCAGCAGCCAGCCCATGGCGATGGAGAAGGCGATGATGATCATGATGACCGCGGTCATCATTGCGGTGTCCGACAGCGCGTTGAAGAAGGCGCGGAAGGTCAGCTCGCGGTACCAGATGCCGATCAGCACGCAGTAGATACAGGCCAGCACGCCCGCCTCGGTGGCGGTGACAAAGCCGAACATGATGCTGCCCAAGATGATCGCCGGGGCGACCAGCGCCAGAAAGCCATGCTTTGCGGTGCCGACGACTTCGCGGGCGGAGGCGCGGGGCTGGGTCGGGAACTCCTGAAACTGCGCGCGGATACGCACGTAGATCATCAGCGCCAGACCGACGAGAATGCCCGGCACGAGGCCCGCAAGGAACATCCGCTCGATCGATTGCTGCGCGAGGAAGGCATAGAGCACGAGGCCGATCGAGGGCGGGATGAGCGGCCCGATGACCGAAGAGGCGACGGTGATCGCGGCGGCGAAATCGGCTTTGTAGCCGCTCTCGCGCATCGCCTTGATCTCGATCGCGCCCAGACCGGCGCAGTCCGCCACGGCGGCGCCCGAGATGCCCGCAAAGATCATCGAGGAGAGGATGTTGACCTGCGCGAGGCCCGCCTTGAGGTGGCCCACCAGCGCGTTCGCGAAGGCGAAGATGCGCTCGGTGACGCCGGTGGCGTTCATCAGATTGCCCGCCATGATGAAGAAGGGCACAGCGGTCAGCGAGGCTTTGTTCACCCCTTCCAGCATCTGCTGGGGAATGATCTGCAGCGCGGTGGAGAAATCCGAGGTCAGGAAGGTCAGCACCGTTGCGGTGCCGATGGCAATCGAGATCGGAACGCGCAGCAGGATGAGCGCGATGAATGTGCCGAAGAGAATCCAGGCCATGGTTTACACTTCCGGATGGTGGTCTGTGACGTTCTCCGGCAGCCCGGCAACCAGTTTCGCAAGATCGAGAACGGCGGTCAGGGCAACGAGGAAGGTCGAGATGAAGAGGGGCGCAGAGAGGGCGAAGCGCGGCAGCTCGGCGCCGCCGGGGAGGATCGCGCCGTCATAGACGCCGTTCGAAGTGGCGATGACCGTGGGCAGCTGCTGAAGCAGCACGCCGGTGACCAGCAGCGTCGCCGCGTCCGACAGGATGCGGGTAAAGACGACACCCGCCGGGCCAAGTCGCTCGGCCAGAAAATCGATGCGCACGTCCTTGAGACGGGCGTAGAGGGCGAAGAAGCCGAAGAAGCTGAGCCAGATGAAGAACACCATCGTCCACGGCCACATCCAGTAGGGCGCCATGCTCATGGGCCGCAGGATGATCGTCGCGGTGGTCAGCCCCAGCATCACCAGAAGGCAGATGTTGGAAATCCAGAGGAACACGCCGCCCATGGACCAGTTCAGACGGTCGAGGCGGTTGAGGGCCCGCTGCAGCGGGCCCTCCGGTGAAAGGTCGAACGGCGTCACTGCGCGGGCGCCCGGGCCGCTTCGACGGCTTCCATGAAGCCCTCGGGCAGCTCGCCCTTCTCGGCCATCTCTTCGTAGTAGGCCTTCATCTTCTCGACCAGCGGCGCGGTGTCGAGCACGGTGTACTCGGCGCCATCGGCGACCATGCGCTCGATGCTCTCTTCGGCGACGCTGAACATCAGGTCCTGCGACATCTCACCGGCGTCTTCATAGGCCTTGAGAAGGCCTGCGCGGGTGTCTTCGTCGAGCGCGTTAAGGGCGCTTTCGTTGACCATGAAGCCAACCGACTGCCAGTATTCGTCCATGCGGGCGATATACGGCGCGACCTCGTTGAAGCGCATGGATTCAACCAGCGCGACGGGCGAGTTCACCGCCTGTACGATGCCTTTCGAGATGCTCTGATAGACTTCGGTCCAGGGCAGGGTGATGACCTCGGCGCCCAGACGGTCCCAGGTGTCGATCGCCACCTTGTTCTCGTGCATGCGCATCTTGAGGCCTTCGTAATCGGCCGCCGTCTTCACCGGCACGTTCGAGACGGTGACGCGGAACGGGCCACGCAGCACGAGGGTCGGATCGCCCAGCGGACGCACGCCGGATTTCTCGGCGGCATTGTCGAACCAGCCCTTCACGGTGTCGGAGTTCATGAACCGCTGCCAGTGGCCAAAGTCGTCAAAGGCGTAAGGGCCAGCGAGCCAGCCAAGCGCGGGCTCCCACTTCTTCATGTAGCCAAAGCCCTCGGCGTAGACCTGAACGATGTTGGCCTGCAGCTGCTCGAGAACGGCGTTCTCTTTGCCGAGCTGCTCGTTGGGGTAGACGGTGATTTTCAATTCGCCGCCGGTGTATTCCTCGGTCAGCTCGGCGAATTTCTCGAAGACCTGCCCCTCGGGGCTGTCGACCGGCATCTTGGTGGCCATTTTCCAAGTGGTTTCGGCCTGTGCCGCAGAGCCGAGCACCAGCGCGAGGCTGGTCGCGAGGCCAAGAAAGGTTCTTTTCTTCATGTGTCGTTCTCCGTGTTGGGGGAAATGGCCGGGTGGTCCCGGCTCATTGTTGTGAATGCGTGGATCCGGGGGGTGATCAGTCGTGCAGCCCCTTGGCGACATGGTCGCGCACGAGGCCAGCGCCGATCTCGGCCAGCCGCGCCACCAGCACGTCGCCGGTCTCGGCCGAGCAGAGCGTGGGGTTGCAGGCGTAGGCGCCGGTTTCTGTCGCTTCGAGCGCCTCGATCGGGGCCTGAATTTTCGCGCCGTCATACTCGATCGACGAGAAGCCGCCGATGGCCATGCCCTTGATGGTGCTGCCGGTGGGGGCCTCGCGCACGAGGTCCTTGCGGATCAGGTCGGGGTAGAAGTGCAGGCCGACCGAGGTCAGCGGATCGCCGCCGTGGCCCGACGAGGCCTTGGCCTTCTCGGCGCCGATCAGCGCGGGCAATTGGCCGTAGGCGACCTGCCACAGATACATCGACGGCACGAAGAGGCCCGCTTTCTGGCGCCAGCGCAGCGCGACCTCGGTGATCGCGGGGACGTTGCCGCCGTGGCCGTTGACGATCATCAGCTTGCGGATGCCGTGCCGGTTCAGACAGCCGAACATGTCGTCGAGGATGCCGCAGAGCGTCGCATGGCTGATCGAGATGCCGCCGTGGCTCGACTCGAAGTAGTCTTTGCCGCCGAAGGGGATCACCGGGGCCACGAAAGTCGGCACGCCATCGGCACGCGCGGCCTTGGCGATCTCCATCGCCATCAGGTCTGCGGCGAGATAGTCGCCCATCGGTGCGTGGATGCCCTGGTCTTCCAGCGAGCCCATGGGCAGCAGCACCACGGCCTCGGAGGTCAGTTCCTGACGGGCCTCTTCCGAGGTCAGCTCGGCGATGCGGATCTTCTCGATCATTTGGGGAGGTTCCTGTTGCTTTGGTCGTCTTTGAGGTCAATGAAGCCGTGCCGGGCCGTAGCCGTCCAATTCATTCGGGTTGCCTTGCCATAGAGAAAATTTTTCAATTTTTACCGTGGCTTGCCGCCATAGGCACAGCTCCGCCGCAACGGTCGCGCAGGGCGCGCCGCGGGGGTGGGTGGGGCGCTTTCCAGGGCCGGGAGGGATCGCTTCGGCTTTGGAAAACGCAGTCGTTCTGAGTGCTGGCAGCGAGGCGGGGGTAGGGTATGCCCCGCTGCCCGAGGCGGGCTTAGCCCGCGGTGGTCTGGGGCTGCGGCCCCGCTTTGATACAGGCGGCGCGCCAACCGGTGCCGACCGGCTCCAGCGCGGGCACGGCTGCGGCGCAGGCCTCTTCGGCCATCGGGCAGCGGGTGCGGAACGGGCAGCCCGAAGGTGGGTTCGCCGGACTTGGCAGTTCGCCCTCCAGCACCTTGTCGCGCGCATCGTCTCCGCGTGCCTCCAGCGACGGCGTCGCCGCGAGCAGGGCACGGGTGTAGGGGTGGGCCGGTGTGCCAAAGACCTTTTCGGCGGGGCCTTCCTCGACGATACGGCCGAGGTACATCACCACGATCCGGTTGCAGAGGTGGCGCACCACATGCAGGTCGTGGCTGATGAACAGCATCGCGAGGTCAAGATCGCGGCGCAGGTCCATCAGCAGGTTCACCACCTGCGCCTGGATCGACACGTCGAGCGCCGAGACCGGCTCGTCCGCCACGATGAAATCGGGCCGGGTCGAGAGCGCGCGGGCGACGGCGATACGCTGCCGCTGACCGCCCGAGAACTGATGCGGACGGCGCTGCGCCGCCGAGGCGGGCAGGCCGACCTGTTCGAGCAGCCGCGCGACCTCGGCGTCGACTTCACTCGACGGCACGATGTTATGGGTGCGGAGCCCGTCGGCGATCTGCGCGCCGACCGAGCGTCGCGGGTCGAGCGATCCAAAAGGGTCCTGAAACACCATCTGCATGCGGCGCGACAGGCGGCGACGGTCGGCTCCGGTGATCCCCGAGAGGTCGCGGCCATCGAAGGTCACGGCCCCTGTGGTCGGAGCGTCGAGCCCCAGCATCATCCGGCCCAGCGTGGACTTGCCGCAGCCGGACTCGCCGACCACGCCGACGGTTTCGCCGGGCGAGACGGTCAGGCTGACGCCATTGACCGCCCAGACGTCCTTTTTCTTGCCGAGCAGGCCCTTGCGCGACGGGAAGTTGCGGCCAAGGTCCTTTGCCTCGACCAGCGGTGCGGTGGGTACGTCGTGGATCAAGAGACATCCTCCCAGCGGAAGCAGCGTGTCAGCCGGTCTGAAGTGGGCTCTGCGGCCTGCGGTGCATGGTCGATGCAGCTGGGCAGCGCATAAGAGCAGCGCGGTGCAAAGCGGCAGCCGGTGGGCATGGCGCGGGGCGAGGGCACGGCGCCGGGAATGGCCACCAGCCGCTCGGAGCCGCCCTCGGGGACGGAGGCGATCAGCGCCTGCGTGTAGGGGTGCTTGGGCGCAGCAAAGACCTCGGCGACCGGGCCTTCCTCGACCACCTCACCGGCGTACATCACGGTCACCCGGTCGGCGATCTCGGCGACCACGGCCAGATCATGCGTCACGAAGATCATCCCCATCTCGGGTGTCTCTTCCTTGAGCCGCGCGAACAGCTGCAGGATTTGCGCTTGAATCGTCGGGTCGAGCGCGGTGGTGGGCTCGTCGGCGATCAGCAGTCGCGGGTTGTTGGCCACGGCCACGGCGATCATCGCACGCTGTCGCTGCCCGCCGGACAGCTCGTGCGGATAGGCCGAGACGCGGGTTTCCGGGTCGGGAATACCCACATGGCGCAGCAACTCGATGACGCGGGTCTTGAGGGCCGCGTCGTCGATGTCGTGATGCGCGCGGATCGCCTCGCCGACCTGCTCGCCGATGCGCAGCACCGGGTTGAGCGCCGCCGCAGCGTCCTGAAAGACCATCGAGATGTCCTCGCCGCGCAGGGCGCGGAAGCCATCTTCGTCAAGCCCGGTCAGGTCGATCGGCTCGCCGCTGCGCGAGCGGTAGACGGCAGAGCCGCCGGTGATGCGCAGCGTGTCGGCCAGCAGCCCGGTCATCGCAAGCCCGGTGAGGGTCTTGCCCGATCCGCTCTCGCCGACCAGCGCCACGGTCTCGCCAGGGCGCACGGTCAGACCGACACGGCGCACCAGTTCAAGGTTGTGCGCGGCGATCGACAGATCGCGGATTTCCAGCAGCGGTGCGTCGGTTTCGAGCGCTTTGACCGGCTTCTTCGCCTTGTGCTTCTGGCGCGGGCGCAGCCACAGCGCACCGCCAGCGGTGAAGCTGCGCGGATCGAGCACCGACTGCAGCCGGTCGCAAAGCAGGTTGAAGGTAAGGATCGTGCCAGCCAGCGCCAGCGACGGCCAGACCAGCAGCAGCGGGGCAACCTCCATGGCGCCGCGGGCCGAGCGGATCATCAGGCCCCACGACGGGGTGGGGGGCACGACGCCGAGGCCAAGGAAGCTCAGACCGCTTTCGATCACCATCGCAGAGGCGACCACCAGCGACATCTGCACCAGAAGCGGCGGCAGCACGTTCGGCAGGATGGTCCGCACGAGGATGCGCAGCGGGTGGGTGCCCATGGCGCGCTGTGCGGTGACAAAGTCGAGCCCGCGCACCTGCTGCGTGGCGGCATAGACCACGCGGGCATAGTTCGGCGTGTAGAGGATGGTCAGCGCAATGATCAGCGGCCAGGTGCCCGCGCCGAGGATCGCCACGACGAGCAGCGCCAGAAGCAGCGGCGGCAGGCACAGGATGATCTCGGAGGCGCGCACGGTCAGCAGTTCGACCACGCCGCGGAAATAGCCACCGAGCAGACCCAGCGTCGTGCCGATAGCGGCGGCGATCAGCGCCGAGCCGACGGCGATGAAGAGCGAGGCCCGGCCGCCCCAGATCAGGCGCGCCAGCACATCGCGGCCAAAGTCGTCCTGCCCAAGCCAGTGCTCGGCGGAGGGCGGGGCGAAACGATGCGGGATGTCCATGCCGCGCACGTCTTGCAGCGGCAGCACGGGGGCCAGCAGCACGGTCGCGACGATCAGCGCGATGATGGTGCCGGGCAGAAGCAGTTTGCGTGTTGTCCGGCTCATCAGCGCACCAGCGAAATACGGGGGTCAAGCATGGCGTTGACCACATCGACCACGAGATTGAGAAGGACGAAGAGCACCGAGATCGTCATCACGATCCCCACCACTTCGGGATAGTCGCGCGCATCGACGGCGGTCACGAGGTAGCCCGACAGTCCGGGCCAGTTGAAGACGAATTCCACCAAGACGGTGCCTCCGATCAGCGTGCCAAGCTCGAGGCCGAGAATGGTCAGCACCGGGATCAGCGCGTTGCGCACCACGTGGCGGCGCAGGATGCGCGCGCGGCTGACACCCTTTGCGCGCGCGGTCCGCACATAGTCGCGCTCGAGCACTTCGAGCACCGAGGCGCGGCTCATGCGGGTGATCACCGCAAGCAGCGACAGCGCCACGGTCCCGGCGGGCAGCAGCAGCAGTTTGAGATGTTCGACCGGATCCTCGCTGAAGGGCACGAAGCCCCCGGCAGGCAGCCATTTCAGCTCCTGCGCGAAGATCAGGATCACCACCGAGCCGACCACGAAAACGGGTGTGGACAGCGCGGCGGAGGCGAAGAACGAGATCACGGCGTCGGCGCGGCCATCGGCCCGGATCGCGGCGAAGGTGCCGAGCGGCACGCCGATCGCCGAGGCGATAAGCGCGGCCGACACGATGACCTCGAGCGTCCGGGGCAGGCGAAGCCCGATCTGTTCGATCACCGGCGCGCCATCGCGGAACGACGCGCCGAGATCTCCGGTGAAGATACCGGCGATATGGTCGAGATACTGCTGCCAGAGCGGGGCGTTGAGCCCCATCTTCTCGCGCAGGGCGAGGACCGCATTGGGATCGGCCGGAATATTGCCCTGACTGAGCAGAAGTTCCGCCGGATCACCTGGGATCAGGTGCAGGAGCAAGAAGACGACGGTGACCACGATCCAGACAAGGAACAGAGCCACCAAGCTACGGAAGGCGATGTATCTCAACATGGGTCTGCGATCAGCCGATCATCGCTTCTTCCAGCGTGAAGCCGGAATGGAAGGTCAGCTGGCCGGGCAGGTTGCTGAAGCCCGAGACATTGGCCGCCATGCCGTAGCCCTGTTCGCGCCAGCACAGGCCCATGATCGGAGCGGTCTCGATGGCGACGCGCTCCATCTCCTTGTAGATCGCCTTGCGCTCTTCGGTGTCGAAGCTGGCGCGACCCTTGGCGAAGGCTTCGGAGATCTCGGGCGTTTCCATGCCGTAGCTGCGCGCATAGCTCGGGCTCAGCGAGCCGTCGAGCACGGTGGCCAGACCGTCGGGATCGTTGTTCGCGGCGGCGGTGCCCATGACGGCGATGTCATAGGTGCCCTCGTTGCCCTTCTTCACGCGGGTCGACCATTCCGGCAGGTCGAGCGTGACGTTGACGCCGATCATCGACAGATACGCCTGACAGACCTCTGCGGTCGACTGGTGCATGCCGTATTGCGCGGTCGACAGCATGGTGCAGTTGAACCCGTCGGGATAGCCCGCTTCGGCCAGCAGCGACTTGGCTTTCTCGGGGTCGTAGTTCCACGCGTTGGCGAACTCGGCGTTGTAGTACTCCGACGCGTCCGGCAGCGGCAGATGCTCAAGCGGTGCGCCGCGCTCGTAGAAGGCGGCTGCGGCGATGTCCTCGCGCTTGATCGCGTGGCCCATGGCGCGGCGGACGAGCGGGTTGTCGAACGGCGGCTTGCTCGCGTTGAAGGTCAGATACATGAACGGGCCGAAGGTGGTGTCGAGCTTCAGCGCGTCGTTTTCCGCAACCTGCTCCATCGCCTGCCACGGCACATATTCCACGATGTCCACGTCACCCGCTTCAAGCGCGGCGACGCGCAGGTTCTCGTCCGCGTAGACGATCGCCTCAATGGTGCTGACCTTGGGCAGGCCTTCTTTGTAATAGTCGGGGTTGGCTTCGACGGTGACCGAAACGCCGCGGTCGGTCGAGACCAGCTTGAACGGACCGGCGCCCATCAGGCTGTCGCGCTCGGAGCCCTTCTTCATGATCGACATGTTGTAGTTGGCGAACCACTCCGGCAGCACCGCCTGCGGCTCGCTGGTCTTCATCACGACGGTTTTCTCGTCGGGGGTCTCGACCGAGGTGATGGTCGCGAGGCTGGCCTGCAGATAGGCGGCGGAGTCGGGCTTTTGCGCCTCGGTCACGGTCCATGCCACGTCTTCTGCGGTCACCGGGGAGCCGTCGTGCCACTTGGCGTCACGCAGCTTGAACGTCCATGTGCCGTCTTCGGCCACGTCCCAGCTTTCCGCCAGTTCGGAGCGGACGAGGCCTTCCTTGTCGTAGCTCAGCAGGCCGCGGTGGCAGAGCACCTTGATGGTGCCGGCGGAGGTGCCGTTCGAAGCCCAGACGTCAAAGCTGGGCGGGTAGGTCGAGAGACCAAAGCGCAGCGTGCCGTTGTCCTGCGCGCGCAGGACCTTCGGGCCGAGGAATGTGAGCGCGCCAGCGGCACCTGTAGTGGCCAGAAAGCCCCGGCGGTTCATGTGGTTCTTCATCGTTTGGACTCCATGTTGAGGATGTGGGCTCTTGTCGGCCCTTGAATGAGAAGTGAGGCCTGCCGCGTCATTCCGCGGCAAGATGGGTGGTGGGTTCCGCGTCTTCTTCGGGGGCACCGTAGCCGCCGCCGCCCGGGGTCACGACCTCGAGCCACTCGCCCGCGCGCAGGATGCCCGCGCCGCGGTCGAATGCTTCGGTCTCGGGACTGGTGGCATAGCTGCCGTGGCCGCCTTCGCCGCCGCCCTGCAGGCCCCAAGAGCGCGACTGGTTGCGCGAGATGTCGACGCGCACCATGCAGTCTTCGGTCGCGCGGTAGACCCGGCGCAGTCCCATGCCGCCGCGGAATTTGCCCGCGCCCGCGGACCCGTCGACCAGCTCATAGCGCTCCAGCAGCAGCGGATATTCCAGCTCCAGCGCCTCCACCGGCAGGTTCGAGGTGTTGGTGGCATGCACGTGGATGCCATCGAGCCCTTGAGCGTGAGGCCGCGCGCCACCGCCACCGCCGATGGTCTCGAGATAGACCCAGTAATTGCCTTCCTCGGGGCCGGACTGGCGGGTGCCCGAAAAGAGCGCCACGGTGCAGCTCGAGTTGGTGCAGGCCGAGACGCGCTCGGGCACCGCCTGCGCAAAGGCGCCGATGATCAGGTCGGCGACACGCTGGCAGGTCTGCACGCGGCCATTCACGGCGGCGGGATGCGCGCAGTTGAGCACCGAGCCATGCGGCGCGTTGACGGTGATCGGACGGGCAAGCCCGGCATTGGGCAGCACCGTCGGGTCGATCACCGATTTGACGATGTAATAGACCGTGGCGAGCAGCGCCGTACGGGTCATGTTGATCCCGGCGCGCAGCTGCGGCGGGGCCTCGAAGTCCAAGCTGATCTCATCGCCCGCGACGGTGACGGTCACCGCCAGCGGCAGCGGAGCGTCAAGATCGAGGTTGTCGAAGACATCCTCGAACCGCCAGCTTCCGTCGGGCAGGGCCTTGATGCCCGCGCGCATCTTGCGCTCGGCGTAGTCCAGCAGCGCCTCGCCCGAGGCCAGAACGGTGTCGAGGCTGTGGCGCTCGCACAGCTCCTGAAAACGCTGCACGCCGACGCGGTTGGCGGCCATCTGCGCGCGCAGGTCCGACAGCCGCTCGCGCGGGACCTGACAGTTGAGCAGGATCAGTTCCTGCACGTCCTTCTGCAGCTTTCCGGCGCGGTAGAGGCGGATCGGCGGGATCCGCAGGCCTTCCTGATAGATATGCGCATGCGCCCGGTCGACGAAATCCGAATGGTGCGCAAGGTTGACCGTCCATGCCACCAGTTCGCCGCCCACAAAGATCGGCTCGGCGAGCACGATGTCGGGCAGGTGGGTGCCGCCGCCGCGATAGGCGTCATTGCCGACGAACACATCGCCGGGTTGCATCTCGGCCGGGTCGTGATCGGCCAGCACCATGGGGATGAAGTCCAGAAAGCTGCCAAGGTGCACGGGGATGTGCTCGGCCTGACAGAGCGTGCGCCCCTCGCGGTCAAAGAGGGCGGTGGAACAGTCGCGGCGCTCCTTGATGTTGGTCGAGTAGGAGGCGCGCACAAGCGCCTCGCCGGTCTCTTCCACGATCGAAGAAAGCGCCGCACCGATGACCTCGACAGTGATTGGGTCGAGTGCGTGAGTGGTGGCCTGCTGGGTCATCGGGTTACCTCCAGAATGAGGTTTTCGATCTTGTCCACCGAAACGCGTACGCTCGGCGGGACAAGCGTTGTGGTGTCCATCTGCTCGACGATCGCCGGGCCCTCGAAGGTCATGCCGGGAGCGAGGCGGTCGCGGGCGTAGAGCGTGGTCTTGGTGAAGGCGCGGGTCTCGGGATACCAGACGTCGCGGCTGCCGGTGATCGCGCCCGAGGCATCTGCGGCCCCGAGCGGGTGTTCGGGCAGGGCGGCTTTCTGCACCAGCCCCAGCGCCTCGGCGCGGAAGGTGACACAGAGGATGCGCTCGCCCTCGACGGCAAAGCCGTAGAGCCGTGTATGCGCCTCGGTGAACCGCTCTTCGAGCAGCTTGAGCGCCGCCGCGTCGAGCGGGCCGTCCGGCACCGGGATCGACAGTTCGTAGTTCTGGCCCTCATAGCGCATGTCGATGCGGCGCGTGCTGCGGCGCTTGCCCTCTGCGATGGCCTCTTTTTCAAACCATGCGCCGGTCTCGTCCTCGACCTCGCGCAGCGCCTCGGCGATCGGGGCGAGGCTGCTCTCCTCGAGCGGCAGGATGCGGGTAGAGGAGAAATCGGCGCGCAGATCGGTCAGCAGCAGGCCCATGGCACAGAGCGTGCCCGGTGTGCGCGGGATGATGACGCGCGCCATGCCCAGTTCCTGCGCCAGTCGGACCGCATGCAGCGGACCGGCACCGCCGAAGGCCATCAGGGCATAGCCGCGCGGATCGTGCCCGCGCTGCACCGAGATCACCCGGATCGCCTTGGCCATATTGGCGGTGACCACGGAGATGATGCCCTGCGCCACATCCATAGTGTCCATGCCCAGCTGATCGGCCATCCGGCCAAGCGCCTCGACGGCAAGATCGCGGCGCACTTCCATGCGCCCGTCCAGAAGGTGTGTGGGGTTGAGCACCTGCAGCACGATATTGGCGTCGGTGACCGTGGGCTCGGTCGCGCCGCGGCCATAACAAACCGGGCCGGGATCAGCGCCCGCGCTTTCTGGGCCAACCTTGAGCAGCCCGCCGCTGTCGATCGCGGCGATCGAGCCGCCGCCCGCGCCGACAGTGTGAATGTCGAGCATCGGCGCCTTGATCGGATAACCGTGCACGATGCTCTCGTTGGTCTGGGTGGTCTGCCCCGCCGCCATCAGCGCCACATCCGACGAGGTGCCGCCCATGTCGAAGGTGATGATGTCGTCATAGCCTGCGCTGCTGCCGATCACCTGCGCCGCGACGACGCCGGTGGACGGCCCCGACAGGACCGCGCGCACCGGGGTCAGTGCAGCGGTCTCGAAGCGCACCACGCCGCCGTTCGATTGCGTAAGATGCGGCGGGATCGGCAGGCCGAGGTCTTTCAGGCGCGGGCTGAGGCGACTGATATAGCGGTGCATGATCGGCCCGAGATAGGCGTTGACCGTGGCGGTCGACAGGCGTTCGAACTCGCGGAACTCCGGCGCGATCTCATGGCTGGCGCAGATGAAGGCATCGGGCAGTTCTTCTTCAACGATGCGGCGGGCGATGCGCTCGTGCTCGGGATTGACGAACGCATAGAGAAAGCAGATCGCCACCGCCTCGACACCGGCGGCCTTCAGCGCCTGCGCGGCTTTGCGCACCGCGGCCTCGTCGAGCGGCTTCAGCACCTCGCCGGTGTGCAGCATGCGCTCGGGAAGCTCGAACCGCAGGTCGCGCGGCACCAGCGTTTGCGGCTTTTCGGCAAAGAGGTCGTAAAGGTCGGGGCGCTTCTGGCGGCCGATTTCCAGCAGATCACGGAAGCCTTCGGTGGTCAGCAGGCCGACGCGGGCACCGCGATGGGTGATCAGCGCGTTGGTTGCGACGGTCGTGCCGTGACCGAGATACGCGATGGCCGACGCCGGATCAGCACCGCCGCCGGCGCGTTCCCGCATGCCTTCCTCGACACCTTGGGCGATGCCGCGCGAGGGGTCATCGGGGGTAGAGGATACCTTCCAGATGGCGATCTCGCCGCTGGCCTCGTTGAACATGCACACGTCGGTGAACGTGCCTCCCGAGTCGACCCCGACCCGCCAAGAGGCGTCGGTTTCGAAATCTGCAGCTCCGTCCATCATGGCTGGGTTGCCTTTCCTGCGTGTACGTCAAGTATACATAGAGGTGTGATTGCCGCCGTCTGTCGAGACTGAACGGGCGAAAGATGTCCCATACGGGCACTTTTTGAGGAGAAAGGTGAATGAACAGACATTCTTCCATCGCAGGAGCCGAGCCACTGCCGCGCTTGTCGGCGCGCGAGTTGGCCTACGATTCGATCCGCTCCGGCATCCTCAACGGTGATTTTCCGCCGGGTGGCTACGTCGAAGAAGCTGTCGCCTGCGAATTGACCGGTGTGTCGCGGTCGCCGGTGCGCGAGGCGCTCAACCGTCTTGCCGCCGAGGGCTACGTCGATCTGCACCGGCGCAGAGGCGCGATGGTGCGCGCGATGTCTCCGGCCGAACTGCGCGACCTTCATGAAGTCCGGCTGATGGTCGAGACGCAGGCGGTTATCAAGATTTGCCGCGAGCGGCGCGAGATACCGGACCGCCTCACCGCGCTGTGCGATGCGCATGAGGCGACCCCGGCCACAGACCATCTGAGCTGTCTGGAAAACAACCGCCAGTTTCACCAAGCGATTGTCGAAGCGGCGGGAAACACCGTGCTCGCAACGGTTTACGAAGGTCTTCAGGCCCCGCTGTCGCGGCTGGCGATGCTGTCGCTGCGCAAGGGGTTCGGTAAGACGGAGGCGATCGAGCATGAGCACCGGGCGCTTGTCGCCGCGCTGTCCGAGCATGATGAAGCCCGCGCGCTGGAGATCGTTCACGCACATCTGTCGCTGATGCCGCAGCTGGCTCGCGTCTTGCCCGGCTGACCTTTCGGTGCGTGCGGCGGCAGTCGAGGGGAGCGTGTGGGCAAGGGCGGTCATTGGTGCCTCTGGCTTGGGACGATAGGCCTGCTGGAGCGTCGTGTTGAGTCAAAGTGAGCGGCCCGACCCCCGCCGCGTCCAATTCAAAAGTTTTGTGACACTAGAGATTTTTCTTATTGATCGGCGCCGCGCGGCTCGGCCGTTCTGGGCATGGGGCCTGCGATGCAACTCGCCTGATTTTCCAGTGAGAGCGGGTTTGGAGAGGGGCAGGGGCCGTCCCTTGAGCCAGCGGCTCTGCGGCCAGACTCGGGGTGCCCCGCCCGCGAAAATCTCGGCGAACAGACACGCGGAAAACT
The DNA here is from genome assembly GCF_010500775.1 of Salipiger sp. PrR002. NCBI lineage: Bacteria > Pseudomonadati > Pseudomonadota > Alphaproteobacteria > Rhodobacterales > Roseobacteraceae > Salipiger > Salipiger sp. PrR002. The sequence continues at coordinate 35,755 of NZ_JAAGOU010000025.1, read as the reverse complement.
TTCCCACAGGCCCTGCATCTGCCCGCAACTTGAGCATGTGCCATCGTCGGGCATCGCAAATGCGCGAGAAGGGAGCCCGCACGACCGGGCCGAGATTGCGAACCGTCCAGCCATGCGAGGAACACAGCGATCACTATAACAAAAGTGTATCGCAATTGAAGGTATTGATATTTGTCTTATGCGCTCCCGCACCCCTTAATCCGTCGAGACTTCCGATGGAAACAGGTGTGCGCGACGTGAAAAATCTGGGTGACTGGGACATCATCGTGGTCGGCGGCGGCCTCGTGGGCACCGCGGCCGGGCTTGGCATGGCGCGCGATGGTGCGCGTGTGCTGATCCTCGATGCCTCCGACACCAGCTTTCGGGCAAGCCGCGGGAACTTCGGCCTCGTCTGGGCGCAGAGTAAAGGCGCGGGCAACCGTGACTACGCCACATGGACCCGCTCTGCGGTGCGCGCTTGGCCCGAACTGGAAGAGGAGCTGAAAGAGCTCTGCGGCGTGGATACCCACTATGAGAACGGCCTTGGCCTGCATCTGTGCCTGAGCGAAGCGGAGTTCGACAAGCGGGCAGAGATGATCGGGCGGGTCGCGGCGCATGAGCTTCCCGGCGACGATGTGCGGATGATCCGCCGCGACGAGCTGACCGAGATCATGCCCGGCGTCGGCCCGGAGGTTTGCGGTGCGTCGATCTCTTCGATCGACGGCGCATGTCATTCGCTGTCGTTGTATCAAGGCCTCAGCCTCGGGGCTCAGGCCGCCGGGGCGACGCTGCTGTCGAACGTCGCGGTCAGCTCTATCGAGAGCAGCGACAACGGCTATACGGTCACCGCCGAAGGGCTGGCGGCGAAGGCACCGAAAGTGCTGATCGCGGCGGGGCTTGCGACCAATGATCTGGCGCGTCCCTTTGGCTTCCCGGATTTGGTCCGCCCCCAGAAAGGCCAGATCCTCGTGACCGAACGCAGCGCCCCGATCCTGCCTGCGGTGACCTCGGGCCTGCGGCAGACCGCCGAGGGCACGATCCTCATTGGCGACACCAAGGAAGAGACCGGCGAGGATCATTCCACCGGCGAAGGCATCCGCGAACTCGCCAGCCGGGCGGTTCGCCTGCTTCCCGCAATTGGAAATCTTCGGGTGGTGCGCAGCTGGGCCGCGCTGCGCGTACTGACCCCCGATGGCAACCCCGTCTATGATGAGTCCCCCACCCATCCGGGGGTCTTTGTGGCCACGACCCATTCGGGCGTGACCTTGGCCCCCGCCCACCGGGGACCGCTTGCGCAGTGGATCATGAACGGGCAGCGACCGCCCGAGTTCGCCAGCTTCACCGCGCAACGCTTTGCATAAAAACCAAACGTCCAACAGGAACAAAACTATGAAACATAAAGCATTCTCCCTTCTCGCACTCGCCGCCGCGGGCGTGCTCGGCGCTTCGGCCGCCAGCGCTCAGGTCAGCCTCACCTTTGGCGGCATCAACCCGCCGGGCGCGCCGGTCACGCAAGCCTCGAAGCGTTTCGCCGAACTGGTGAACGAGCGCACCGAGGGCCGCGTTCACGTCGATTTCTACGAAGGCTCGCAGCTTGGCTCCGGTCCCGCGCAGATCGAGGCCATGTCCGCCGGTGCGCAGGACGGCTACATCTCGTCGGGCTCCAACGCTTCGAACCTCGTCAAGGAATTCGGCGTCGTCGACATTCCCTTCGTCTTCCAAAGCCAGGATCACTTCCTGAAGTTCATGGAAAGCGATCTGGCCAAGGGCCTCAAGGACGAGCTGCGTGACGATTTCAACGTGCGCATCCTCGCCACCAACTGGTTCCGCCTGCCGCGCGTGTTCATGACCAAGGGCGCCTGCGTGGAAACGCCCGAGGATATCGCTGGCAAGCGCGTGCGCTCGCCCAACCTGCCGATGTTCATCGCGGGCTGGGAAGCGGTGGGCACCGTGCCGGTGACCATCTCCTACGGCGAGACCTACATGGGCCTCAGCCAAGGCGTTGCCGATATGGCGGAAAGCGCGGGCGAGCAGGTCTATTCGTCGAAATTCTACGAAGTGCTGCCCTATGTGACCGACGCGCAGATGATGTATCCGCAGAACTCGGTCTACATCGCCGAAAGCTCGTTCCAGCAGCTGTCGGACGAGGACAAGGAGATCGTCACCAAAGCGGCAGAGGACGCGGGCGATTACTTCGTTTCGCTGGTCGAAGAGCAGACCGCGCCGAACCGCGAGACCATGGAAGCCGAAGGCGTCACCTTCTGCGACATGTCCGCCGAGACCCGCGAAGCCTTTGCCGCGAAGGTCGCCGAGTCGGTGCCCTCCTTCGAGGAAGAGGGGCTGCTGCCCGAAGGCTGGTGGGATCAGATCCAGGCGATGAAGTGATCCGCCACACTGCCTGAAACACTCTCGCGGGCCATGTTCCGGCCCGCGACCCCAACCCCTCGGACCCTGCCATGACCAAGCTTTTTTCCGGTCTGCACCGGGCCACGCTGTGGCTCTGCGCGACGCTGGCGGTGGCGATCATCGGGGCGCTCAGCGTCCAGATCGTCTCGCGCTATGTGTTCAACGCGCCGGTGCATATGACCGATGACATCGCAGAGATCTCGCTGATCTGGATGACCTTCCTCGGGGCGGCCCTCGTCTACCGTGAGGGCGGCCACATCGGACTGGACGTGATGTCTTCCGTTCTTCCTGCTGCCGCGCATCGGGCGCTGCGCGTCGCGCTGCACGTGCTGGTGATCGCCGTGCTGGCCTATGTGCTGACGCAAGTGCGGCAGCTGCAGCCGCTGATGTCGCGGCTCGAGTTCGGCACCATACCGAACGGGCCGCTTACCTCGAAATTCATGCTCATCCTTCTGCCCTTCGGGCTGGGCGCTGCCATGACGATCCTTTTCGCCCTCGAGGCGATCTGGGCCGAACTGCGCGGCGAGAAGGTGGAGGCCGATACATGACCACCGCGATCTTTCTGATCTCCTTTTTCGGCCTGCTGATCCTCGGCCTGCCGGTCGCCTACACCATGCTGGTCACTTCGGCGGTGTATATCCTGATGGCGGGCCTGCCCGAGATCCAGCTGACCATGCGCGCCTCGGGCGGCATCGAGAGCTTCTCGCTGCTGGCGATCCCGATGTTCCTGCTGGCCGGCAACCTGATGAACGGCATGGGCGTCACCGAGCGCATCTTCAACTTCGCCGGTGTTCTGGTGCGCCATATCACCGGCGGTCTGGGCCATGTGAACGTCGTTGCCTCGATCCTTTTCGCCGGCATGTCGGGCTCGGCTGTCGCCGACGCGGGCGGTCTCGGCGCTGTCGAGATCAAGGCGATGGAGCAGGCGGGCTATTCCAAGCGCTTCTCTGCCGCTGTCACCGCCGCCTCTGCCACCATGGGGCCGATCATCCCGCCGTCGATCACGCTGGTGGTCTATGGCTTCCTTGCCGAAGAATCCGTGGGGCGGCTGTTCCTTGGCGGCGCGCTGCCGGGTCTGCTGACGGGCTTTGCCCTGATGGTGATCATCTACGTGCTGGTGGTGACCGGGCGCGAGGACGCGCCGCGTCTGCCGCGTGCCAGCTTCTCGGAAGTGGTCAGCGCCTTCTGGGCCGCGCTTCCGGCGCTGATGGCCCCGGTGATCCTGCTGGGCGGCATCCTTGCCGGGGTGTTCACCCCGACCGAGGCGTCGGTGGTCGTGGTGCTCTATATCCTCGTGATCGGCTCGATCTCGATGGGCTTTGACCGGGCGCTGATCGTCGAGGCGCTGCTGGGTACTGTGCGCACCTCGGCCTCGACCCTCTTCATCATCGCCGTCTCTGCGGTGTTCGGATGGATCATCTCGATCCAGCGGCTGCCGATCGAGATGGTGAACATGATGCAGGAGCTCTTTGTATCGAAGGCCGCCGCCATCGCGCTGATCATCGTGATCCTGCTGATCGTCGGCATGTTCATGGAGGTGCTGGCCGCGCTGGTGCTGCTGGTCCCGACGCTGCTGGCCATCGCCTCGAGCTTCGACATCGACACCGTGCATCTTGGTGTCACCGTCGTGGTGACCATGATGATCGGCACCATCACACCGCCCGTCGGCCTTGTGCTCTACACCGTGATGACGGTGGCGCGCGTCGGCATGGGCGAACTCACCCGGGCGCTGGCCCCATTCTATGTCGCGATGATCGTGGTGGCGCTGCTTGTCGCCTTCGTGCCGCAGATCACGCTCTTCCTTCCCGACCTGCTGATGCCGACGGCTCAGTAAGGCGCAGATTGCAAAGGACCCAACGCAATGTACCGTATCGGCTTCGATGTGGGAGGCACTTTCACCGACTTCACGGCGCTTGAGACCGGAAGCGGCAAGGCCATCCACTTCAAGACCTCCTCCACCCCGCATGATCCCTCCGAGGCGATCGAAACCGGCCTGCGCCACTATGTCGAGGAACTGGGCGTCGCGCCCGAGGACTTCGAGTTCGTCGGCCATGGCACCACCGTCGCCACCAATATGGTGATCGAGCGCCGCGGCGTGCCGACCGGGCTGATCACCACCAAGGGCGCGCGCGACGTGCTCGAGATCGGTCGCCAGACCCGCCCGCACCTTTATGACTACGCGATCACCAAGCCCGAGCCGCTGGTTGAGCGCTACATGGCGCTGGAAGTGACCGAGCGGCTGAACGCCAACGGCGATGTGTTGCAGCCGCTCGACGAGGCTGAGGTCCGCGCGGCGGCGGAAACGCTGCGCGACGCCGGGGCCGAAGCGGTGGCGGTGTGCTTCCTGCACGCTTATCGCGATGGCCGCCACGAGCGCCGCGCCGCCGAGATCGTGCGTGAAGTGCTGCCGGACGCCTATGTCTCGATTTCTTCCGAGGTGCTGCCCGAGTTCCGCGAGTTCGAGCGTTTCTCGACCACGGTGATCAACGCCTATGTCGGCCCGCGCATGGATCGCTATCTCGAGCGCTTCCTGCAGCGTCTTGCCGACATCGGCATCAAGAACGCGCCGCGCACCATCCATTCCAACGGCGGGCTGATGTCGGTGGACACCGTGCGCAGCTTCCCCGTGCGCACCTGTCTGTCGGGCCCCGCTGCGGGTGTGGTCGGTGCGGCCAAGGTCGCAGGCATCTCGGGCTATCCCAACATCGTCACCTATGACGTTGGCGGCACCTCCACCGATGTGTCGCTGGTCGAGGGCGGACGCCCGGCCTTCACCACCTCGCGGCTGGTCGCCGACTACCCGGTGCGCTGCCCGATGCTCGACATCAACGTGATCGGCGCGGGCGGCGGCTCGATTGCCGGGCTCGACGATGCCGGGGCGCTGAAAGTGGGGCCGCGGTCTGCGGGCGCCTATCCGGGGCCGGTGGCCTACGGGCAGGGCGGCACAGAGCCGACCACCACCGACGCCAACCTCGTGCTTGGACGGCTGGACAGCGACACGCTGCTTTCGGGCCGCATGCAGGTCGACAAACAGGCTTCGCGCGACGCCATCGAGACGCAGATCGCCAAGCCGCTTGGCCTGACGGTCGAAGAGGCCGCGCTCGGTATCCTGCGCATCGCCGTCGCCAACATGGGCCGCGCGATCCGGGCCGTCTCCACCGAGAAGGGCCACCGCCTGCAGGACTTCGCGCTCTTCGCCTATGGCGGCGCGGGTCCGTTGCACGCCGCCGCCGTGGCGGTAGAGACCGGCATGAAGACGGTGATCGTGCCCGCCCAGCCCGGCACCATGTGCGCCCGCGGCATCCTGCTGTCGGACGTCGGCTTTGACTTCGTGCGCACCGGCGTGTCCAACGCCACGCCCGAAAGCTGGCCTGCCATCGGCGCGGCCTTCAAGGAGATGCTGAAGGACGGTCAGGACTGGCTCAGCGGCGAGGGAGTGCCGGAAGACCGCCGCTCGATGCAATATGTGGTCGACGCGCGCTATGACGGTCAGAACCACGAGGTACAGGTGACGCTGGACAGTGCCGACGCGGCCTATGACACCTTCCTCGAAGGCTTCCGCGCCGCGCACCGGCAGGAATACGGCTATGACATCGAGGACCGCGCGGTCGAGATCGTCAACCTGCGGCTTTCGGTCAAGGGCGCTTCGGCGGCTGCGCCGGATGCCGAATACACCGCGACCGAGGGCGATCCGACGCTCGGCGCGCGGCAGGTTTATTTCGAAGGCGGCTGGTACGAGACCACCATCTACGAGCGCGCCCGCCTTCCGGTCGGCCCCTATGTCGAGGGCCCGGCCATCATTCAGGAAATGTCCTCGACCACCATCGTGGAGCCCGGCCAGCGGCTGCGCGTGGACGGCTCGGGCACCATGATCATCGAGGTCTGACCCATGAGCGACACAAGCAAAAGCGACGCAAGCAAACCCGCCCTTTCCGACCCCATCGCCATGGAGGTCTTTACCAACCGGCTGCTCGCGGTCGCCGACGAAATCGGCACCTCGATGATCCGGGCCTCCTTCTCGTCCAACATCAAAGAGCGCAAGGACTGCTCGGTGGCGCTGTTCTCGGCGGATGGCCGGCTCATCGCGCAGGCCAGCCACATCCCGCTGCACCTTGGCTCGCTGATGGGCTCGGTCAACGCGGTGCTGAAGGCCTATCCGATCGAGAAGATGGTCGAAGGCGACGTCTTCATCTGTAACGATCCCTATGTTGCCGGTGGCACCCACACGCCCGATATCTCGGTGATCACCCCGGTGTTCGCGGGCGGGCGGCTGCGCTACTTCACCGCCAATATCGGCCACCACTCGGATGTCGGCGGCACTGTGCCGGGCTCGATCCACGGCGGCGCCACCTCGATCTTCGAAGAGGGCCTGCGCCTGCCGGTGATGAAGCTGTTCCGCGCGGGCGAGCTCGACGAAGACCTGCTGCGGATGATCTCGCTCAACTCGCGCTCCTCCGAGGAACGCTGGCTCGACATCAAGGTGCAGGCGGCGGCGAACGAACGCGGCGCGCGGCTGATGCGCGAGCTGGCCGACACGCTGGGGGCCGACAAGGTCGATGCGCTGGTCGAAGACCTCTTCGCCTATACCGCGCAGCGCCTACGCAACCGTATCTCGGAAATGGCTGACGGCACCGCCAGCTTCCATTCCAAGATCGAGAGCGACGGCCTCGGCCCGGTCGAAGTGCCGATCCAAGCCAATGTCACCGTCAAGGGTGACCGGCTGATCGTCGACTTCGAAGGCACCGGCCCGCAGGCGCGCGGCGGTCTCAACGTGGTGGCCTCGGCGCTCAACGCCTCGGTCTACTATGTGGTCAAGACGCTGCTCGATCCTTACCTCCTGCCCAACTCGGGCATGTTTGACGGGGTCGAGATCTCGGCCCCCGAAGGCAGCCTGCTGAACCCGCGCCAGCCCGCGGCCACCGGCGCCCGCTCGATCACCTGCAACAAGGTGGTGCGCGCTCTGATCGGGGCCTTCTCGCAGTTGCTGCCCGAGGACCGCGGACAGGCGGCGGGGCAGGACATCGTTCCGGTCATGGTCTTTGCTGGCAAGCGCCGGGGCCGTGACGAGGGCTATGTCTATCTCGAATCCATCGGCGGCGGCGCAGGCGCGCGGGCGCTCGGCAACGGCATGGACGGGGTGCATGTGCATGTCACCAACTCCTCGAACCTGCCGATCGAGCCGCTGGAGATCGAATATGATCTGCTGGTCGATGAATACGCGCTGGTCGAGGACAGCTCGGGCGCGGGCCGCTATCGCGGCGGCATGGGCATCGCGCGGCAGATCTCGGCGCCCAATGGCGGGGTGATCTTCACCGCGCGTTCGGACGGGCACCGCGAGGGCGCTCCGGGGGCCAAGGGCGGCAGCGCCGGGCGCGAGGCGCATCTGGTGAAGAACCCCGGCAGCAATCACGCCGAGGAACTGAGCCCGATGATCGCCGGTCTCAGCCTTGGTGCGGGTGAAAGCGTGCGGCTCGAAACCCCCGGCGGCGGCGGCTACGGCACCCCGGCAGAGCGCGATCCCGCAGAGCTTGGGCGCGACCTGCGTGACGGGCGGATGAGCCGTGAAAAAGCCGAAGAGCTTTACGGCAAGGAGATGCTGGAAAAGGCGCTCGACCGCGCCTGAGACGGCTTCCCCCGAGGGACAGTAGAACGCTCTCCGCTGCGGCGGGGAGCGTTTTCTTTTGCGCCGCTCATTGGGTGCGCGGGCGGACCAAGGAAAGCTAGGGCATAAAAAAAGCCCCCCGCAGGGCGGGGGGCAGTTCAGGGAGGTAAGGTGAAAGCGGCGCTTATTTCGCCGCGATGGTGGTGATCTCCACCAGCGTGCCCTTCGACAGTTCAGCACCGCCGATATAGGCGCGGACCGGGAAGTTCTCGGGCGAGAGCCATTCGGTCCACGCCGCGTTGAAGGCGTCTTTCTGATCGAAGGCGGCGGAATAGATGGTCACCGACAGCAGCTTGTCTTTCGAGCTTCCAGCCTGAGCGAGCAGCTCTTCGAGCTTGCCGAAGATTTCCTCGGCTTGGCCCTTCATGTCCTTGCTCTTGTCGCTGGCCACCAGACCGCCGATGTAGATGGTGTCGCCGTGCTCGACGATGCGGTGGTGGATTTTGCCCTGGATGTGACGGGTGATCATGCAAGTCTCCTTGGTTGCGTAGCCGCCTCGGTGGGAGCCGAGAAGCGGGTGATGTCGAAGGGGTCCAGCTCTGGAGCGAGCCGGCCCGTGTCGATGAGCTCGGCCATCAGCGCGCCGGTGGCCGGGCCAAGCTGAAAGCCATGTGCGGAAAAGCCGAAGGCGTGAAAGGCGCTCTCGTGCCGCGACGAGCGGCCGATGATCGGCAGCCGGTCGGGCGTGCGCCCCTCGATGCCGGACCACGCGCGCTGCACCGTGGCGCCGCGCATGATCGGGAAGATGTCCTGCGCGGTGCGCGCGGTGAGGCGCAGCTCGCGAAAGTCGATTTCGGTGCGGTTGCGGGCGGGATCGACCCGGCCGAGACGGGCGCCGCCGATCACCACCGTGCCATTGGCCATCTGCTTGAACGACAGCTGCCGCCGCGCCACGCCGATCACGGCGCTGCAGAAAGGGCGCATGCGCTGGGTGACGATCATCAGCGGCGCGATGGCCTCTACCGGGGCGGTCTCGCCCAGCAGCTCGGCGATCCTGCCACCCCATGCGCCAGCGCAGTTGAGCAGCTTGGCGCCGGTGTGGCGCCCGCTCTGCGTCTCCACGCGCCAGAGCCCGCGGCTGTGCTCGATCGCCGCCACCGCCTCGCCTTCGAGGATCGTCACGCCGAGCGCGCGGGCGCGGCGGGCGAAGGCGGCGGTGGTCTGGGCGGGCATGGCAAATCCGTCCTCGGACAGCAGACCGCCGGTGCAATGTTCGGAGATGGCGGGCACAAGCTCCCGCAACTCGGCGCGGTCGATCAGCCGTTCGTGGGTATGCCCGGCCTCCTGCATCCGGGTGACGCGGGCGGCGAGAAACTCCATATCGGCATCGCCTTCGGCGACCTTGATCCCCGGCACCGGCTGAAAGCCGCAGTCGTCCTGAACGATCTGCGACATTCGGTGCCACATCTGCATCGACAGGTTCGCCAGCGGCACCTCTGCAAGGTCGCGCCACAGACGCCGCACCCCGCCAGCGTTCGCGCCCGAGGCATGGCGGCCCACGCTGTCCTTCTCCAGAAGGGTGACGCGCAGGCCCCGCTCGGCGGCAAACATCGCGGCGGCGCAGCCGTGCAGCCCGCCGCCGATGACCAGCAGATCGGATGCCGCGCCCGAGGTCATTCCGTATCGGGCTCGAAGGCGGCGAGTTCGGAAAGGGACAGCGGCTTGAGCGGCGGGCGAATGCGGAAATAGCTGGTCTCGCCGGGGCTGCGCCCGGAGGTTTCGGCGATGAGCCCGGTGACCGCCAGCCCGCAGGTGCGGCCCTGACAGGGCCCCATGCCGGTGCGTAGAAAGGATTTCACTTGGTTCGGGCCGGGCGCATTGGCCTTGGCCGCGGCGCGGATCTGACCGGCGGTGACCTCTTCGCAGCGGCAGATCATCACCTCGTCGCGCGGCGCCAGCGCCTGCGCCGCCGGCGCGTAGAGCGTTTCGAGGAAGGGGCGCACAGCGGCGTCCTTGGCCAGCTCGCGGCGCAGCCGGGGCAGGTCCGGCGAGGCGGGACGTCCGGCCTTTTCTGCCACGCGCAGGGCGGCGATGCGCCCGGCCAAGGCCGCAGAGCGCGCGCCGCGGATGCCCGCGCCGTCGCCCGCCACATAGAGCCCGGGCAGGGAGGTTTCCCCGTAGCTGTCCGTCACCGGCTGGAACGCGTGCTGCGCGTCGTTCCAGACATGCTCGCAACGCATCAGCCGGGTGATCTGCTGGTTCGGCACGACGCCATGGTGCAGTCCGGCGGTGCCGGTTTCGATGCGATGGCTGCGGCCCCCGGCAGAGAAGCTGACTGCCTCAAGCTGGCTGTCGCCGTCCAGCGAGATGTCCTGAACATCGCGGTAGATGGGCACGCCTGCCGCGCGGACCTTGCGCAGCAGCGTCAGGCCCTTGGTGAGATAACCCATGCCACGCAGCGCACCCGGCAGATGCTTCAGCGCGCTCAGGTAGTTGGCGTTGGGCACCGTTTCGAGTATGGCGCGGGGCGGGCGGCCTGCGGCAACCATCTGCGCCGCGAGCAGCAGCTGCAGCGGACCGCAGCCGATCAGCACCACATCCTCGGCGACCGTGCCCGCGGTTTTCAGCAGGATTTGCAGCGCGCCGGTGGTGGTCACGCCGGGCAGGGTCCAGCCGGGCAGGGGCATCGGCCGCTCGACCGCGCCGGTGGCGACGATCAGCGCATCCGCCCGCACCACATGCGAGGCGCCGTTCTGCGAGTAGGACAGCGCATAGCCCGCCGGGTCGGTTTCCACATGCCAGACGGTGGCGCCGGAGAGATAGGTGCTGTCGCTGGCGGCAAAGGCCTCGGCCAGCTTGCGGCCCGCGGCGTAGTCCGGCCCGAGGATCTTTAGGCGGGCGTCGTCGGCGCGGGTGACATCGCGGTAGATTTGCCCGCCGGGGCGCAGCGCCTCGTCGAGCACGGTGACCGAAAGCCCCGCCTGCCGGGCGGCAATCGCCGCGTCCATGCCTGCCGGGCCAGCGCCGATGATACAAAGGTCCTGATGGGTCATGCGGCGCCTTTCTGGCGGTTGACCACCATGCCCTCACGCACCTCGGTCATGCAGGCCTGCCGGTTCGGCACGCCATCGACCGTCACCAGACACTCAAAGCAGGTGCCCATCATGCAAAACGGCGCGCGCGGCGCTCCGCTGACCGGCGTATCGCGGAAGGACCCCACGTTTTCGGCCAGCAGGGCGGCGGCAAGGCTCTCGCCCGCATCGGCGCTGATCGACCGGCCCTCGAAGGTGAATGTGATCGGTGTCCTGACCGGCTCGGTTCGCGTGTACATGGGCGGTTACGGGGCTCTTTCGGTGGCAGAAATATCTGTTTCGAGAGGCAGTTTCCTTGCATTGGCGCCCATAAATCAAATAACAAATACAGCGACCTCCATCCGGGAATGTTATAGCCATGCTGTCACAACGCGCGCTCGAAGCCTTCAAGACCGTTCTCGAAAGCGGCAGCGTCTCTGGCGCCGCCGAGATCATGAATGTCTCGCAGCCCGCGGTGAGCCGCCTGATCCGCGATCTCGAGGATCGGACGGGCTTGCAACTCTTCACCCGCTTCGGCGGCAAGATCGTTCCCACCCCCGAGGCGCGGGAGCTTGCGGTGGAGGTGGAGCGCTCTTTCGTGGGCCTCGCGACCATCGAGAAGACCGCGACCGAGATCCGTCAGGGTCGGCGCAGCACGGTCGCAGTTGCGGCGATGCCTGCACTGGCGCATTCGCTGCTGCCCGACGCGCTTGTGGATCTGCTGGTGAAGCGCCCGAATTTCCGCGTGCAACTGCTCTCGATGCAAACCCACAACGTGGTTCGGCAGGTCGCCTCGCGCCAGAGCCAACTTGGGTTCACTTCGCCGACGCGGCACGAGCACGATATCGACTTGGTGCGCACGGTAGAGCTGGAATACGTCTGTATCCTACCGCGCGAGCACCCGCTCGGCGCCAAGGATCGCCTGCGGCTTGAGGATTTCGCCGGTCAGTCGGTGGTTGGCTACAGCGAGAACACCGCCACGGGCGCCTTCCTGCAACGCGAGTTCGGCAAGATGGTCAATGCGCCCGAGGTCATCGTGCAATCGCATCTGTCGACGCTGGTCTCGGCGCTGGTGCTGCGCGGTCTGGGCGTTTCGCTCGTCGATCCCTTCACCGCCCGTTCGCATGAGGCGCAGGGCGGTCTGGCGCGGCCCTTCGAGACCGACGCGCGTTTCAGGCTGGCGATCATCCGGCCGCGCGGCATGTCGCTGGGCCCTGATCTGGAGGCGCTGCTCGAGGTCTTTGACGCCCAAGTCGCCCGCTACAGCGGTTGAGCGGCTTGCGCCCTGCGCTCAGCCGAACTTGCTTTGCAGATAGCCGATATAGGCGGTCGGGTCCGACGCCTCTTGCCCGAGCGCGCCCAGAAGTTCAGCGCGGCTGCGCCCGCGCCCGTGCCGCCAGACATGGCACTCCAGCGCCGCCCGCAGGGGTGCGGTCTCGCCTTGCGACAGCGCCGCGCCGACCTCTGGCTGCTGCGCGGGCAGGGCGCTCATGATCTGCGCCGCGGTGATATTGCCGATGGTGTAGGTCGGGAAAGACCCGATGTAGCCCGACGACCAGTGGACATCCTGCAGGCATCCCACACCGTCATGCGGAACCTCCACGCCAAGGTCGCTCCGCATCGCCTCGTTCCACGCTGCGGGAAGGTCGGCGACGGACAGAGCCCTCTCCATCAGCGCCATTTCCAGACGCACGCGCAGCATGATGTGGAAGTCGTAGCACAGCTCGTCCGCCTCGACGCGAATGAGCCCCGGCTCGACCCGGTTCACCGCGGCGACGAACTCTTCTTCGGTGACATCTGAAAGCTGCTGCGGGAAATGGTCACGCAATGTCCCGAAGTGGCGCGCCCAGAAGGCCGGGGACCGTCCAACGTGGTTTTCCAGCAGGCGCGACTGGCTTTCGTGCATGCCAAAGCTGGTGCCGCCCACCGCATAGAGCCCGATCATGTCGGTGGTCATCGCACTTCGGCTCAGCGCCGGATCGACACCCATCTCATAGAGCGCATGACCAGTCTCGTGGATCGAGCCAAAGATCGCCATGGGCAGATAGTCTGTCGGCCAGCGCGAGGTGATGCGCACGTCGCTGCGGGTCATGGAAATCTCGAAGGGATGCACAGCGGTGTCGAGCCGCCCGCGGGTGAAGTCATAGCCAAGCTCGGCGACCAGCGCGCGGCAGAAGGCCTGCTGCTGCGCCACCGGGTAGTCGCGGTAGAGGAAATCGGTGCGGGGGCGGGGCTTGCCGAGCGCGCGGTCGAGGATCGGCTTCTGCGCGGCGCGCAGCCGGTCGAAGAGGCTGCCAAGGCTGGCGGCGGTCTCGCCGGGTTCGAAGACATGCACCATGGGATCATAAGGGTGGCTGCCGAGCCCGCTGGCAGCCGAGACCTGACGCGACAGGTTGAGCATCTGCTGCAGATAGGGCTGGAAGAGCGCGAAATCCCCCGCCGCACGCGCTTCGGCCCAGACCGTGCCAGCGAGGGCCGATTGCTCGGCGAGGCGGCGCAGCAGATCGGCGGGGATCGCGGCATGCCACGCGCGCGCAGCCAGCACCGCACGCGCCGAGGCATCTTCGCCGGTCCCGAGCGCCGCCTGCGCGGCCTCCTCCATTGCCGGGTCGAGGATCATCTCGCGCGCAATGCCCTTCAGCGTGGCGATCTGGTGGCCCCGGCTTTCGGCGCCGCCGCGCGGCATCATCACCCTTGCGTCCCATTGCAGCGCATTCACGCTGCACAGCACATCGTTCAGCCGTGCGACGCGCGTGTTCAGTGCCGTGCTCATGCCGCCGCCTCGGCGGAACCCGTGCCGCCATCGTGCAGGTGGCAGGCCACCGAATGCGCCGCCTCCGGCTCGGTGAGGCGCGGGGTCTCGGCCTTGCAGCGCGGCCCGGCGAGCGGACAGCGCGGGTGGAAGGCACAGCCCTTGGGTGGGTTCAGGGGCGAGGGAATTTCGCCCTTGATCGGATGGAACGACGCGCGCCCGGTGCCCAGCGTCGGCACCGAGGCGAAGAGCGCTTTGGTATAGGGGTGCAGCGGCTGCGCGTAGATGCGCGCGGCGCTGGTCAGTTCGACCACCCGGCCAAGATACATGATCGCCACCCGGTCACAGACGTGGCGGACGACCGACAGATCGTGGCTGATGAAAAGCGCGGTCAGATCAAGCTCGCGCCGCAGGTCGAGGAAGAGGTTCAGCACCTGCGCCTGAATAGAGACATCGAGGGAGGCCACAGCTTCGTCCAGCACCAGCAGTTCCGGCTCCATCGCCAGCGCGCGGGCGATGGCGATGCGCTGGCGTTGCCCGCCCGAGAACTGGTGCGGCAACCGACCTGCATAAGCGCCTTCAAGCCCGACCTGTTCGAGCAGTTCCGACACCCGCGCACGCAGGCGCGCGGGCTCGACGATGCCGTGCACGCGCGGGCCTTCAGAGATGGTCTCGCCCACCTTCATGCGCGGATTGAGGCTGGCGAAGGGATCCTGATGGATCATCTGCACCCGGGTGGTCAGCTTCTCGATGTCTCGGTCGCTGCCCTTGGCCACTGGCTGGCCCTCAAGCGTGACAGCCCCTTCGGTGGGCGCATAGATGCCCGACACGATGCGCCCGAGGGTGGATTTGCCGCAGCCGGACTCGCCAACGACCCCCAGCACCTCGCCGCGCGCGACCTGCAGCGACACATCGGTGAGCGCATGCACGGTGCTTTCCGAACTGCGGCCGGTGAGCCTGTCGATCCCGCGCCCAAGAAGGCCGGGCTTGCGACTGAACCGTTTCGAGACGTTTTCGATTTTCAACAGCGCGTCGGTCATTGGGCCTCCAGCGGGTGATGGCACAGCACGCGGCGGCCATGGGTCTCATGCAGGGGCGGTGCGGTCGTGCAGGCTTCGGTGGCAAAGGCGCAGCGCGGGCGGAACGGGCAACCCGAGGGCAGATTGGCAAGCTGCGGGGTGGAGCCGGGAATCTGCGGCAGCTTGCGGCCCGGCTCGTGCAGGCTTGGCACGCTTTCGATCAGGCCCCGCGTATAGGGATGGCGCGGTGCTTCGATCACCTGCTCGGCGGTGCCGCTTTCGACGATGCGGCCCGCGTACATCACCGCGATATCGTCGGCGAGCGAGGAGACCACCGCCAGATCATGCGTCACCCAGACGATCGCGGTTCCGGTCTCATCGGCAAGGCGGCGCACCTCGGCAAGGATCTGGCCTTGGATTGACACGTCGAGCGCCGTCGTGGGCTCGTCGGCGATGATCACCGCGGGCTGGTGCAGCAGCGCCATGGCGATGGCGACGCGCTGGCGCATGCCGCCCGAAAGCTGGTGGGGGTAGGCCTTCAGCCGCTCGGCAGGGGCAGGGATGCCCACCGTCTCGAGCGCCTGCCGCGCGCGGTCCCATGCGGCGCGTTTGCTCATCTTCTCGTGCACGCGCACAGCCATGGCCATCTGATCGCCGACCCGCAGCACCGGGTTCAGGGTCATCATCGGGTCCTGAAAGACCATCGAAACCTTGCTGCCGCGCATTTTGCGCATGGCGTCGGGGGGCAGGGCGCGCAGGTCCTGTCCTTCGACCAGCACCTGACCGCCGGTGACCTCGCCGGGGGCGTCGATCAGCCCGAGTACCGAAAAGCCGGTCACGCTCTTGCCCGAGCCGCTCTCGCCAACGAGGCCCATGATCCGGCCCGGCGCGACCGAGAAGCTCACATCGTTGACGGCGGTGACCGGGCCCTTGCGGGTGTCGAAGCGCGTTGTCAGCCCGCGCACGTCCAGCGCGGCGCTCATCGTTGGCCTCGCGGGTCGAGCACGGTCCGCACCTGGTCTCCGACGAGGTTGATGGCAACCACGGTGATCATCAGGAAAATCCCCGGATAGATGGACAGCCAGTAGCGGTCCGAGTGGATGTATTTGAAGCCGTTCGAGATCAGCGAGCCCAGCGACGGTTCGGTCAGCGGCAGGCCCACGCCGAGGAAGGACAGCGTCGCCTCCAGCGCGATGGCGCTGGCGACCTGCACCGTGGCCACCACGATGAGCGGCGGCAGGACGTTCGGCAGCAGGTGGCGGAACAGCACGCGGCGCGTCGGCAGCGGGGTGGAGCGCGCCGCCTCGATGTAATCCTTGCTGCGCTCGACGGTGGCGGCGCCATGGGTGGTGCGGGCAAAATAGGCGTATTGCGCCACCACAAGCGCGAGGATGATCTGCCCCACGCCCTGACCCAGCATCGCCACCAGCACCAGCGCCAGCAGGATCGCCGGCATCGACAGTTGCAGATCGACGATCCGCATCAGCAGGCTCTCGATCCTGCCGCCGAAATAGGCGGCGGTGAGCCCAACGCAGATGCCGACCAGCAGCGCCAGCGCGCCCGCCGAGAGGCCGATCACAAAGCTGGTGCGCAGCCCATAGAAGATCGCCGAGAGCATGTCGCGCCCGGCGTTGTCGGTGCCGAGCAGATGGGTGTAGCCGCCCGAGCCGGTCTCGCCGGGGTGCAGGAAGGCGTCCATCCAGTCGAGCGCAGCCATGTCATAGGGATCCTGCGGCGAGACCAGCGGCGCGCCGAAAGAGACGAAGATCAGCGCGATGATCACTGCGAGCGAGGCCACTGCCACCGGCGAGCGCCGGTAGTCGGCCCAGAAGTTGCGCAGGCGCTGGGCGCGGGTTTCCACCTCGGCGCCGGGCAGGGCCAGCGCGGGGTTGGTGAGGGGGGCGGTGTCGGACATCAGGCGTTCCCCTTCAGGCGCACCCGCGGATCGAGGCGCGCATAGACGAGATCGACCACGAGGTTGATCAGCACGAAGAGGATCACCACGAGGACGAGGTAGGTGACCATCACCGGACGGTCGAGTTGCAGGATCGAGTCGATGATCAGCTTGCCGACGCCGGGCCATGTGAAGACGCTTTCGGTCACCACGGCGAAGGCGAGGGTCGAGCCAAGCTCGAGCCCAAAGACCGTGACAATCGGAATCGAGATGTTGCGCAGCACGTGGCTGAAGACGATCTGCCGGTCGGGCAGGCCCTGCGCGCGGGCGAACTTCACGTAGTCGGTCTGCATCGCCTCGACCATGCCAGCGCGGGTGAGGCGGATCAGCAGGCCCATCTTGAAGAGCGACAGGTTGAGCGCGGGCATGATCACATGCGTCCAGCCATCACCAGTGGCCAGCGAAGTGGGGATGCCGAAGAGGCTGCCGACATCGCCGCGCCCGCCAGAGGGCAGCCAGCCGAGGTTCACCGCGAACGCCATGATCAGCAGCATGCCGATCCAGAAGGTTGGCACGGAAAAGCCCAGCACCGAAAGCGCCATGATCGCGCGGGCGGCGAGGCTGTCCGGCTTGTAGCCCGCGTAGAGGCCCGCCGGGATGCCGATGAAGGTCGCGATGCAGACCGAGACGAAGACCAGTTCCAGCGTCGCGGGCAGGCGCGAGAACACGAGGTCGACGACCGGAATGTTGTAGACCATCGAGGTGCCGAGATCGCCTTGGGCGACATTGGCGAGGAAGGTGAAATACTGGCGCCACAGCGGCTGGTCGAGCCCGTACTGGGCGATCAGCTTGGCGCGGATTTCCTGCGTCGCGCCGGGGTCGATCAGCACGTCGATCGGGTTGCCGATGGCATAGACCCCGACGAAGACGATGATCGACATGGCAAAGACCACGACCACGGCCTGCGCAAGGCGCCTGACGAGATATCCTAGCATGTGGGCCTCTTGTCGGATGAGACGCGCGGCCGCCCAAGGCCGCCGCGCGCATGAGGGTAATCAGAGTGCCCCGAGGGGCACCCGAAAGGGGATCACTCGACCGGAGTAATCTCGTAGGCGCGGGTTTCCTGATCGACGCGCGGCGCGAAGCTCAGCGTGTCTTTGTCAGCGGCCCAGACCGTCTGCAGGATCACCGTCGGGATCAGCGCCCGGTCTTCCATCGCGATGTAAGACGCCTGCTCATAGAGCTTGCGGCGCTCTTCGGGGTCGAGCGTCTGCGCGCCCTCATCGAACACCTTGTCGAACTCGGGGTTGGAATAGCCGGTGCGGTTGAAGTTGCCGAAGCCCTTCTCTTCGTCCTGGGTGTGGGCCAGCGCGCCATAGGTATAGGCGGCCTCGCCGGTCAGCGTGCCCCATGCGGACATGGCCATCGTGTATTCCTTGCGCGCGGCGGCGGGGAAGAAGACCGTGCCGTTGAGCGCCTGCGCGTTCACCGTCAGACCAAGGCGCGACCACATCTGCGCCAGCGCCTCGCAGACCACGGCGTCGCCGGGCACGCGGTTGTTGGTGCAGGTGAAATCGATCTCGAAGCCTTCGGGATAGCCAGCCTCTTCCAGCAGAGCCTTGGCCTGCTCGATGTCATACTCACGCGCGCCAAGCTCGTCGGTGTAGCCAAAGAACCCTTCGGGCATCAGCTGGTTGGCGGGGGTGCCGAGACCTTCGAGCACGACGTTGACCAGAACGTCACGGTTGATCGCCAGATCGAGCGCCTTGCGCACGCGCACATCCTGCAGCGGGTTGCCGTCGACCGGCTCGCCGTTGATGGTGATCGGCTGCGGCTCTTCGTCAACGACCGAGGGTTGCACGTTGAGAATGTAGACCGAGTCGGAAATGAAGGTCTCGAGATCGGAGTCGTTCTTCATCGCCAGATAGTCCGACGCGGGCACGTAGTTGATCAGGTCCACCTCACCCGAGCGCAGCGCCGCGACGCGGGCGGCATCGTCGGGGATCTCCTTGCGGATGACCTTTTCCCAGATCGGGGTTTCCGCCCAGTAGCCGTCGAACTTCTCGAGCACGAGATCGCCCTTGGGCTGCCACGAAACGAATTTGTAGGGGCCGGTGCCGATCGCCTTGGCGCCCGAGTTGAACTCTTCGTTGCGCGCTTCCATGCCGGTTTCCGACGGCACGACGAAAAGGCGGGTGAAGTCGTTCGGCAGGGCGGGAGCGATACCCTTGGTGTGAATGCGCAGCGTGTAGTCGTCGATGACCTCAACGCTGTCGACGTATTTGGTGTAGAGCGTCATCGACATCGGGCCGGTGACCTCGGGGATGCGCTCGATCGAGAATTTCACGTCCTCGGCGGTGAAATCGGTGCCATCGTGGAATTTCACGCCTTCGCGCAGTTTGAAATCCCAAGTGGTGTCGTCGACGGCTTCCCACGAGAGGGCGAGACCGGGCTTGAGCTGCAGGTTGTCATCCACGTCGACCAGCGTGTCGTAGATGTGGCGCAGCGCTTCGGCCTGACTGCCAAGCGTCGACCAATGCGGGTCAATGGAATCCGGACCGGCGCGCAGGCCGATCACCAGATCTTCGGCCATGGCCATCGGCGCGGCGGCCAGCAGCGCAAGCGCTGCGACGGCGGACTTTAGGGTCGCTCTCGTCATAATGTGAATTCCCTGTTGTGTTATCTTATGATGTCACACTGTCGGCGGATTCTGATACGGTCAAGAAAATGTTGTAACGAAAATCTGCGAGATTTACGGCGCGCTTCAATTTTAGGCGGGTAAACATATAACACTTGGCAGGTTAAGTGTTCTAATGCATTGTCACGAAATGAGTGAAAAACAGGCACAGCTCGATCGGTCCCTTGAGCGGCTCGCGGAGGCGATCGACCGGGCATCTTCGGTATCAGTCTCCGTCCAGTTGCGCGGCGCGCTGGAGTTCGGAATCGCCTCGGGCGAGCTGCCCGCCGGGGCGCGATTGCCCTCTGTGCGGGTCATGGCGGCGCGGCTGGGGATATCGCCGGTCACCGTCAGCACCGTCTATGCCGCGCTGCAGGACGCGGGTCATATCGAGGGCAGGGTGGGCTCTGGCACTTTCGTCGCGCCCGGTGCGTCGGTGGGCAATGCCGCGCATCTGCGCAAGCTCGACGATCTGATCGGCGAGTTGCTCGCGGTGGGGCGTCAGTGCGGTTTCAGCGCCGCCGACATCGCCACGCGGGTC
The DNA here is from genome assembly GCF_010500775.1 of Salipiger sp. PrR002. NCBI lineage: Bacteria > Pseudomonadati > Pseudomonadota > Alphaproteobacteria > Rhodobacterales > Roseobacteraceae > Salipiger > Salipiger sp. PrR002. Next base: position 15,814 of record NZ_JAAGOU010000025.1, on the reverse strand, counting down.
GCTTCGGCGCAAGGCCGGTCCCGCCGTCCGCTGCGCCTGCTGATGCTGGGCAATTTCCACGATGCGACCGAGGCGTATGCCGCAGCTCTGCGCCCAAAGCTGCGCGACGGCGATGCGATGAGCGTTGCGGTGCTGTCGGAGGTGCGCGCGGCGCTGCCGCAGGGCATCGACGTGGTGCTTGTGCCGCGCACGCTGCTCGGCGCCGCAAGAGACCTGTTTCCGCAGGCCGAGGTCTGCGGGCTGACGCTGATCCCCGACGAGGCGACGCGGGTCGCGCTGGCCTCGCTGCCCTCTGACGCCCGCGTGGTCGGCTATTCCTATTTCCCCGAGTTCGTCACCATCATGAAGGCGGGCATCCGGCGCTTTGCGCCGCATGTGGCCGATGTCTCCATGGCGGTGCGCGGCGAGCCCGGAGCCGAGGCGCTGATCGCCGAGGCCAGCGTGCTCGTTTTCGCCACCGGGGCGGAATACGTGCAGGCCGATCTGGCGCCGGGCCAGACCGCATTCGAGTATCGACATACCCCAGACAATCAATCCGTGAAGGCCGAGCTCCTCCCAGCTATCGAGGCCGTCCGTCTGCGTCTGGGCACACAGAAGGAAGCGTGACGTGAAGATTTCCGAAAGCAACTGGTTCGAGGTCGAGAAATACCTCGAGACGGACGACCGCTGCGTGCTGCCGCTCGGCAGCACCGAGCAGCACGCCTATCTGAGCCTGTCGGTCGACTCGATCCTCTCCGAGAAGGTGGGGGCCGATGCCGCCGAACCTCTGGGCGTGCCGGTGTTTCCCGCGGTGGCCTATGGTCTGACGCCTTACTTCATGGCGTTTCCGGGCAGCGTGACGCTGAAGCTGTCGACCTATGCGGCGCTGCTGCGCGATATCCTCGACAGCCTCTACGCCACCGGCTTCCGCCGGATCCTGATCGTCAACGGCCACGGTGGCAACAGCCCCGTCCAGCCGGTCACCATGGAGTGGATGGAGGCCAACCCCGGTGCCCGCTGCCGGTTCCACGACTGGTGGCGCGCCCCCAAGACATGGGCCTGCGTGCAAGAGATCGACCCGGTGGCCAGCCATGCCAGCTGGATGGAGAACTTCCCGTGGACGCGCCTGCCGGGCCGTGAGTTGCCGACTGAGCAAAAGCCGTTCGTGCCCTTCGAGCGCCTGCGCGACCGCAACGCGGCTGGCGTGCGCGAGCTGATCGGCGACGGCAACTATGGCGGCGTCTACCAGAAACCCGAGGCCGACACGGACCGCCTTTGGGCCACCGCAGTGGCCGAGACCCGCGCGCTGCTCGAAGGGGATTGGGCATGAGCGATGATCCGATCCTGATCTGGGGGGCGGGGGCCATCGGCGGCATCATCGGTGCCTATCTCGCCCGCGCGGGACACGCCGTCCATATGGTCGATATCGTGCCCGAACATGTCGAGGCGATGCGCACCAGCGGTTTGCACATCGAAGGGCCGGTCGAGACCTTCACGCAGGTTCTGCCCGCCAGCACGCCTCAGGAACTGACCGGGCGCTACAGCCGCATCATCCTTGCGGTGAAGGCGCATATCACTGAGGCGGCGCTCGACATGCTGATCCCGCATCTGGCCGAGGGTGGCTATGTGGTCTCGGCGCAGAACGGCCTCAACGAGCGCACCATCGCGGCGCGCATCGGGGCCGAGAACACCGTGGGCTGTTTCGTCAATTACGGCGCCGACTGGCTGGAGCCGGGGCGCATCCTTTTTGGCAACCGCGCCGCAGTTGCCGTGGGCGAGCTTGACGGGCAGATCACCGACCGCGCGCGCGAGGTGCACGCGCTGCTTTCGGTTCTGGAACCCGAGGCGGTGCTCACCGACAACATCTGGGGCTATCTCTGGGGCAAGATGGGTTATGGATCGCTGCTGTTTTGCACGGCGCTGACGCCCGACAGCATGTCCGATGCCATGGCCCGTTCCGAGCACCGCGAGGTCTATGCGCGGCTTGGCCACGAGGTGATGACGCTGGCCGCCGCCGAGGGGGTCACGCCGCTTGGCTTCAACGGGTTCGACCCCGACGCCTTCCGCCGCGCCGACCGTGCGGCGATCGACGCCTCGATGGACAAGATGGTGGCCCACAACCGCAAGACCGCCAAAACCCACTCGGGCATCTGGCGCGATCTGGCGGTGCGCAAGCGCCGCACCGAGGTGGATGCGCAGATCGGCATCATGGTCGAGCTGGGCCGGGCGCATGGCGTCGACGTCTCTGCCATCGCCCGCATGGTCGAGTTGATCCACGACATCGAAGAAGGCCGCCGCCCACAATCGGCGGAACTGGTGACGGAGATGCTGCCGATATGCACCTGAATTTTGAAGGAAAGACCGTCGCCGTCACCGGCGCGGCGCAGGGCATCGGCGCGGCCATCGCCCGGCGTTTTGCAGCATCGGGCGCGACCGTGGCGGCGCTCGATATCGACTTGGAGGGCATGGCGCCGCTCGAGGCCGAGGGGATCAGCCGTCACGCTGCCGATCTCGGCAGCCGTGACAGTGCCGCCGCCGCTATCGAGGCGGTGCTCGCGCAGCATGGAAAGATCGACATTCTGGTCACCTCTGCGGGCGGGGTGCGCGGACAGGTCGGCCGCCCCATCGACGAGATCGGCGAAGAGGATTGGCACGCGATCTTTGGCGCCAATGTCGACGCGGCCATGTGGTGCGCACAGGCGGTTGTGCCGGGGATGCGGGCGCGCGGCAGCGGGCGGATCATCACCATCTCTTCGGGCGCGGGGCTGCGCCCCAGCCTCACCGGCATTCAGGCCTATGCCTCGGCCAAACACGCGCTGGTCGGGCTGACCCGGCAACTGGCGCTGGAACTGGGGCCGCAGGGGATCACCGTCAATTCGGTGGCGCCGGGCTTTGTGCTCTCCAACCCTTCGACCGAGAAACAGTGGGAAGCCTTTGGGTCAGAGCGCCAGAAGACCGTGTTGAACGCAATTCACACCCGGCGCCTCGGGCGCCCGGACGACATCGCCAGCGCGGTGGCCTTTCTGGCCTCGGACGCGGCGGAATGGATCAGCGGACAGGTGCTGTCCGTGGACGGAGGTCACGCATGAGCGAGCCGTATGAATGGGAAGAAGCGCAGTGGCGCGGCATGGTCGAGCAGGTGCGCGCCGGGCGCAGCCTGTTGCCGGAGCGCTGGCCCGGCGGCGCGCGCTGCGCCGTGGCGCTGAGCTTTGACAGCGACCATGAAACCAACGAATTGCGCGATGGCGGCACTTCGATCGCCCGGCTCGGATGGGGCGAATACGGCACCCGTCGCGGCATCCCGCGGATCAAGAAGGTGCTCGACCGCTTCGACGTGAAGGCCAGCTTCTTCGTGCCCGCGGTGGCGGCGCTGCTGCATCCCGAAGAGCAGCGTATGCTGGCGCAGGAAGGCCATGAAATCGGCCTGCACGGTTGGATCCACGAGCGCAACACGCTGGTCCCGCCCGAGGCGGAGCGCGATCTGATGCTGCGCTCTGCCGACACGCTCGAGCAGATCACCGGCACCCGCCCGGTGGGGATGCGCACGCCTTCGTGGGACTACTCCGCCGTGACGCTGAAGATCGCGCGCGAGATGGGGCTGCTCTATGACAGCTCGCTGTTCAACGATGACGATCCCTTCGAGATCCTCGACGATGGCGAGCCGACGGGCATCGTAGAGTTGCCGGTGGAATGGATCCGCGATGATGCGGTCTACTTCATGATGAACCGCTTTGGCCCGCACCGGCCCTATACGCCGCCGACCGACGTGCTCGACATTTTCCGCCGCGAATTTGATGGGGCTTATGCCGAGGGCGGGCTGTTCCTGCTGACCATGCATCCGCATGTCACCGGGTACCGCTCGCGCATTTTCATTCTCGAGCAATTGCTCGAGCACATCACCGCCAAGGGCGATTGCTGGATCGCCCCGCATGCCGAGATCGCCCGCTACTGCGCCGAGCAGGCCGGGCTGAAAGGAACGTCATGAGCACCTATTCGCTAGCCATTCATGGGGGCGCCGGAACCATCCTGCGCTCGCAGATGACCGCCGAGAAGGAAGCGGCCTATAAGGCCGGTCTGGCCCGCGCCGTGGCCGCTGGCGAAGACGTGCTGCGGCAGGACGGCACGGCGATGGACGCGGTGACTGCCGCCGTCTGCGCGCTGGAGGATGAGCCGCTGTTCAACGCCGGGCGCGGCGCGGTCTTCACCACCGAGGGAGCGCAGGAGATGGACGCCTGCGTCATGGACGGGCGCGACCGCAGCGCCGGGGCGGTGGCCGGTATCTTCGGCCCGCGCAACCCGGTGCGCGTGGCGCGCGCGGTGATGGAGACAACCCCGCATGTGCTGCTCATCGGCCCGATGGCGCTGCAGATCGCCCGCGATGCCGGGCTGCCCTTTGAAGAGCGCGACTATTTCTTCACGCAGGCGCGCTGGGACGCGCTGCAAGAGACGATGGAGATGCGCCGCAAAGGGCAGGAAAGCGACGATCCCGCCCGCCGCCACGGCACCGTCGGTGCCGTCGCGCGGGACCGTGCGGGCAATCTCGCCGCCGCCACCTCGACCGGCGGCATGACCGCGAAACTGCCGGGACGGGTGGGGGACACGCCGCTGCCGGGGGCCGGGACCTTCGCCGAGAACGCCACCTGCGCCGTGTCGGGCACCGGCCATGGCGAGGTCTTCATCCGCTATACCGCTGGCAGCGAGATCGCCGCGCGGATGCGTTTTCTTGGCCAGTCGCTCGACGAGGCGGCGCAGCATGTGGTGATGAAGGACCTGCATGATCACGACGGCTCTGGCGGAGTGATCGCCATCGCCCACGACGGGTCGATCTCGATGCCGTTTAACTGCGAGGGCATGTACCGCGGCTCGGTGCGCGAAGGCGAAGCGCCGCAGGTCGCGATCTACCGCGACGCCTGAGCCCCGGACCCGCGACCCACTCAAACAGAATGGCTGGTCCGGCTCTGCCGGACCGGCCGCGGTCTGCGCCCAAACCAGACCCAGACTAAGACCCAAACCCAGGCCCGGACGCGATGTCAGGCGGCTTCGATTGAAACAATCGAAACACAAGCCGCCGGGCCGCGACACATGCCGGAAACCTTTGCACGCAAGGCTGAATATCCGCCCCCGGATGAAATCCTTGCCACAGAGGTGCAAGATCCCGCATGTTTATAGGAGATTTCAAAACAGAGAATTTTCACGCCGTGAGGGGCTTTGCCCCGGGGGAGGTGGCGATGGAGAAATCCCTTTTCGAAAAGTACGGCGGCTTTTCCGTCGTCAGCAAGATCGTCCTCGACCTCTATGACCGGCTTCTCGACGATGACGACGTCGGCCCGTTCTTCGACGAGATCGACATGGCGCGCATCGTCGATCACCAGACCAAATTCGTCTCGTCGCTGATGGGCGGCCCGGCCTCCTACACCGACGAGCAAATCCGCCGGATGCACAGGCATCTCGACATCCAGCAGGCCCATTTCGACAAATTGCAGGGGCTGCTGCGCGCCACACTCGCCGACCACGGCGTCGCCCCCGAGGATCAGGAGATCATCCTTGGGGCTTTCGAGGCGCGGCGCGGACTGGTGACGGAGTAGGCCCATGACCATCGCCGCGATCAACGAACAGCTGCTCAGGGCCATCGGGGTCGGGGTGGCGCTGCTCGATCTCGAGACGCTGCGGCTGCGCTTTTGCAACGACACCTTCCGCGGCTGGTTCGGCGAAATGGAGATCGGAAGCAATCTGCTCGACAACTTTCAGGACTTCGACAGCGAGACGCTGCGCGCGGCGCTGACCGCCGAGGGCCGACACGCCACCGAGACCACCTTTCGCCTGCGCCGCCGCACGATGACCGTGGCGATGGATTTCAATCGCGCGCTCGACGAGGAAGAGCCGATCGTGGTGTTGGTGTGCCAGAACATCTCGCGCATCAAAGAGCTGGAGTCGATGATCGACAGCTACTCGGTGATGGTCGAGCGCAACACCCGCGAGATCAAGCGCGAGAAGGAGCAGGTCGAGAAGCTGCTGCTCAACATGATGCCGCGCTCGGTCTATGAGGAATACAAGACCTTCGGCATCGTCACGCCCCGGCTTTACGATCCGGTTTCGGTGGTCTGTATCGACTTCATCGGCTTTGCCGAGATGGTCACCGCCCATGAGCCTGCGGTGATCGTGTCGGAACTCAACGACATCTACACCGCCTTCGACCGGATCGGAGAGCAGTTCGGCTGTGCCCGGATCCGTGCGGTGGGCGATCTCTACATCGGTGTCGCGGGCATGCCCGATCCCACCGAGGACCACGCGCAGGCGGCGGCCAATGCGGCGATCCGGTTCATGCGCTACCTGCACCAGCGCAACGCCAGCCATCCGATCCAGTGGAGCTGCCGCGTCGGCATCGCCTCGGGGCCTGTGGTGGGCTCTGTGGTGGGGGTGCAGAAATACATCTACGACGTCTTCGGCCCGGCGGTGATCTACGCCAGCCGCCTACGCTACATGGCCGAGCCGATGACGATCACCGGCAATGGTGCCGCGACGCAGAGCCTCGATGACCAGTTCACCGCCTCGGAAGTGGGGCGGCTGGCGCTCTCGGACGAAATCGAAGAACCGGTGTTCCGCATAGAGGCCGAGCAGATGCGCGCGGCGCAGGGCGGCTGATCATGGCGGTGCGTTTCGATCCCTCGATGCCGGAGGCGGGCGCAGGCCCGGACCGGCAGCCTTCGGACATGCTCGAAGAGGTGATCGACGCGCTGTCCGAGGGGCTCGCGATCTTCGACGAAAACGCCGTGCTCCTGCGCTTCAACTCGGGCTTTCACGAGATGAACCCGGCGCTCTCGGGGCTATTGGAGCCAGGGCTGGACTGGGCGCTTTTGCTGCGCGAATGGGCGGCGCGCGGCGGGCTCACTGCCGAGGACGCCGAGCGGCTCAGCTTCATGGAGGCGCGGCTTGCCGGCGGCGACTGGATGGTCACGCCGCTGGAGCTCGAGAGCGGCGACCGGGTGTTCGAACTGCTGCTGCGCAGCACCGCAGCGGGAGGCTTCGTTCTGGTGCAGACGGATGTCACCGAGCATCACGCCTTCGAAGAGGCCGAGCGCGCCGCCGATCAGCTGGTGCGCAAGGTGCTCGAGAACTGCCCGGCCAATATCATCATGTCGCGCGTCGGCGACGGCGAGGTGATCTACCGCTCGCCCGCCGCGACAGAGCTTCTGGGCAACGCCGCACACACCCATGCGCATTTCGCCTCGCGCGCCGAACGGGCCGATTTCGTCACCGCTGTGCTGCCCGATGGACGGGTGGACGACATGCCGGTGACCGGCGTCCGCGCCAGCGGCACGCGCTTTCCCAGCCTCGTCTCGGCACGGCTGATCCAATACCGCGGCGAGGATGTGCTGGTGTCCTCCACCGTCGATGTCTCAAAGGAGGTGGATCTGCGCCGCCGCCTTGCCGAGCAGCGCGAACAGATCTTTCAGGCCGAGAAGATGTCGGCGCTGGGTGAGCTTCTTGCCGGTGTGGCCCATGAGCTGAACAATCCGCTTTCGGTGGTCGTCGGCCACGCGCTGATGCTGCGCGACGAGGATATCTCGGACGATGTGCGGCGCCGGGTCGAGAAGATTTCCGAGGCCGCCGAGCGCTGCGCCCGCATTGTGAAATCCTTCCTTGCCATGGCCCGGCAGCAGCCCGCGCGGCTGGTGCCGATGGATATGGCCGAGACGGCGCAGATGGCGGTCGACGCGCTGCGCAACGGTGCCGACGGTCTTGCGACGCGGGTCGAGGTCGAGATCGCGCCCGATTTGCCCACGGTGCGCGGCGATGCGCATCAGGTCTCGCAACTGGTGATCAACCTCGTGACCAACGCCGATCAGGCGATTGAGGAAAGCGGGATCGGCGATCTGATCCGCGTGACGCTGAGCCATGATCCGGGGGCGCAGATGGTGGAACTGCGCGTGGCCGACAATGGGCCGGGCATCCCCAAGGACATCCGCAGCCGCATCTTTGATCCGCTGTTCACCACCAAGCCGGTGGGGTCGGGCACGGGGATCGGGTTGGCGCTTTGTCACCGGATCGCCACTGCCCACGCCGGGCAGATCAGGCTCGCCGAAGGCGGGCAGGGGGCGACGCTGGTCGTGCGGCTGCCGTCCACCGAGGCCGAGAGCGCCGGAGCGGGCGAGGGCCCGCGCGCCGCGCCTGCCGAGGCGCGTGGCGCGGTGCTTGTGGTCGATGACGAGCCCGACGTTTCTGACCTCATCCGCGAGATTTTGCTGCGCGATGGTTTCGACGTGGAGGTGGCAGGCACCGCCGAAGCAGCGCTGGAAAAGCTCGAGACGCGCGAGTTCGCGCTGATCCTGAGCGATCTCAATATGCCCGGTCTTGGCGGGCGGGGGTTTTATGAGCGGCTGATGCGCGACCGTCCCGGACAGGCGCGCCGCATGGGCTTTGTCACCGGCGACACGATGAGCCCGCAGGCCCGCGGCTTTCTTGACGGCGCAGGGCGGCCCTTCCTCGAAAAGCCCATCGCCCCTGAAGAGTTGCGACGGCTGGCCCGCGCCATGCTTGAAGGGGCCGGAGGATGAGCGATCACATCCTCATTTGCGACGACGAGCGGGACCTGCGCGAAATGCTGGCCGAATATCTTGGCAAGCACGGGTTTCGCACCACGCTCGCCGGGGGTGCCGACGACCTGCGCACCAGCCTTGCGGTGGCGCGGCCGGATCTCATCCTGCTCGACATCAATATGCCCGGCGAGGACGGGCTTTCCGTGCTGCGCAGCCTGCAGGGGCCCGAAGCGCCGATGGTGATCATGCTGACCGCTGCGGGCGATGTGATCGACCGGGTGGTGGGGCTGGAGATGGGCGCCGACGATTATCTCGCAAAGCCGGTGGATCTGCGCGAATTGGTCTCGCGCATCCGGGCGGTGCTGCGGCGGCGGCTCAGCGCGCCCGCCGAGGCCCCGCAAGAGCGCAGCCGCTTCCGCTTTGGCAAGGCGTGGCTCGATCTCGAGGCCGCCAAGCTCTTTGACGAAGATGGCGCCGAGATGCCGCTGACGGCGATGGAGTTCAACCTGCTGAAGCTCTTCGCGCGCAACCGGGGGCGCGTGCTGAACCGCGACCAGATCCTCGAAGGGGCGCATGACCGGGCATGGGATCCTTTCGATCGCTCGATCGACATCCGCATCTCGCGCATCCGCAAGAAGATCGAGGTGAACCCCGCCAAGCCCGAGGTGATCCGCACCGTACGCGGCATCGGCTATATCTACGATCCGGGCTGAAACCTTTGAAACACGCGCCTGCATGTGGGGACATGGGCGCGAAACGCGGAACGGCGAGACTGGCTGCATCATCCGAACGAAAGGATCGCGCCATGAACCTGACACCGCAGACTATCGCCGACATCCGCCCACATCCCTCCATTCCACCCGCCGCGCTTAAGGCGCGTGGCGGGCGGAGGCTGCTCGGCACAGTGGCCTTCGCGCTCGCCAGCGGCGTCTTCGTTCATTGCGGTCTTCCGCTTTTCTGACCTCCGCACACACATCCTGAACACAAGGACTTTCCTGATGACCAAAGCATTCCCCTCGATCCTCGAAACCATCGGCAACACCCCGATCGTGCGCATCAACCGCCTCGCGCCCGAGGGCGTCGAGCTTTACGTCAAGCTCGAGGCCTTCAACCCCATGAGTTCGGTCAAGGACCGGCTGGCGCTGGGGATCATCGAAGCGGCCGAGCGCGATGGCTCGCTGAAGCCCGGCCAGACGGTGATCGAGGCGACCTCGGGCAATACCGGCATCGGGCTCGCCATGGTCTGCGCCGCCAAGGGCTATCCGCTGGTGGTGACCATGGCCGAAAGCTTCAGCATCGAACGCCGCAAGCTGATGCGCTTTCTGGGGGCCAAAGTGGTGCTGACCCCCGCCTCCGAGAAAGGCTCGGGAATGATCGCCAAGGCGCGCGAACTGGCCGAGGAACATGGCTGGTTCCTTGCCCGCCAGTTCGAGAACGAGGCGGGCCCCGACATGCATTCGCGCACCACCGCCGAGGAAATCCTCGCCACTTTCGACGATGCGCCGCTCGACTATTGGGTGTCGGGTTTCGGCACCGGCGGCACGATGAAGGGCGTGGCGCGCAAACTCAAAGAGCGCAGCCCGACCACAAAGATCATCGCCTCGGAGCCGGACAATTCCGCGCTGCTGTCTTCGGGCGTGGTGCAGCCCTTCAACGAGGACGGCTCGCCCGCCGCCAGTCATCCCGCCTTCCGTCCGCATCTGATGCAGGGCTGGACGCCAGATTTCATCCCGAAGCTGGCCAATGACGTGCTCGAAGCCGGATGGATCGACGAGATCCGCCCGGTGGCCGGGGCGGATGCGATGAAATGCGCGCAAGACTTGGCCCGCTTTGAGGGCATCCTCTGCGGCACCTCCGCCGGGGCCACCTTTGCCGCCGCGCTCGACATTGCGCGCAGCGCACCGCGCGGGGCGCGTATCCTCGCCATGCTGCCGGACACCGGCGAGCGCTACCTCTCGACCCCGCTTTTCGGGGCCATCGAGGAGGTGATGAACGCCGAGGAGATGGCCATCGCCGCCTCGACCCCACGCTTCCGCTTCGACGCCAGCGCTGCGCCTGCGCCGCAGGCCGCCCCGGCAGAAGCCTCTCCCGAGGCGCGCGCCGAGCTTCAGGCGCTGCTTTCCGATCCCGAGGAGCCGGTGGTCTTTTTCGCGCTGGAATGGTGCGAGTTCTGCTGGTCCGTGCGCAAGCTTTTCGCCGCCGCTGGGATCTCCTACACTTCGGTCGATCTCGACGGCGCGGCCTACCGCGAAGGCGATCGGGGCGGGGCGCTGCGCAAGGCGCTTGCCGAAAAGACCGGCGCGGTGACCATCCCGCAGATCTTTGTCGGCGGGCAGCATCTTGGCGGCGCGACCGAGACCTTTGACGCGTTCAACAGCGGCGCTCTTCAGGAGCTTCTGGCGCAGCATGGCCGCGAGATCGGCACCGAAGGCATCGGCAATGCCTATGATTTCCTGCCCGGCTGGCTGCATCCCCGCAAGCCGTCGGCGGCGTAAGGAGCAGGGGAATGGAACAGGCATCGAAGGCGCCCCAAGCGGCGCCTGACCGCTATCGCTGGGTGATCGTGATCGCCGCCTCGCTGCTGCTGGCGGTGGCGCTGGGGCAGCTGGTGAACGGGCTTTCGGCGTTTTTCACCCCGCTTGAGACAGCGATGGGTTGGAGCCGCGCCGACATCGCGTTGATCAACTCGGCGGGGCTGATCGGCCTCGCGCTTGGCGGGATCGGCATGGGCTGGCTGGCCGACCGGATCGAGACGCGTAAGGTCATTCTCACCGGCGCGCTGGTCACCGGTGCTTGTGTCACGGCGGCAGGTTTCGCGTCGTCGCTCTGGCAGCTCTACGCGCTCTTCTTCGTGGCCGGAGCGCTTGGTGGCGGGGCGCTCTTCGCGCCGCTCTTTGCCCTCGTCGGGCGCTGGTTCAGCACCGGCGCGGGGCTTGCCATCGGCATCGTCTCGGCGGGGCAGGCCATGGGGCAGGGCGGCATCCCGCTTGCCAATGCGCTGCTGATCGAGAGCTTCGGCTGGCGCGGCGCTTTCATCGCCATCGGCATCTTCACCCTCGTGCTGCTGGTGCCGCTGGCCCTGCTGACTCGCGCCCCGGATGCGCAGGCGGCGGGCGCGGCGGCTCCGGCACAGCGGGTGCCCAATGTGCCGACCCCGGCGGTGGTCGTGCTGATGAGCCTCGGCGTGATCTTCTGTTGCGGGCTGATGTCGGTGCCGCTGATGCACCTCGGACCGCTCGTAGAGCTTTGCGGTGCCAGCGGTTCGGAGGCGGGCAGCGTGGTGCTGGTGATGATGATCGCCGCCATCGCCGGGCGCGTGGCCTTCGGCAAGCTGGCCGATATGATCGGCGCGCTGCCGGCCTATATGGCGGCGAGCGCATGGCAGACCGCCTTCGTCTATCTCTTCACCCAGATCGACGACATCTCGCTCTTCTACCTCTTCGCGCCGGTCTACGGCTTTGGCTATGCCGGGGTGATGACCGGGGTGCTGACCACCATCCGCGCGCTGATCCCCGCCGACCGCCGCGCCGGGGCAGGCGGGATCATCATCGCCTTCGCATGGGGCGGGCATGGGCTCGGCGGCTGGCTCGGCGGTCTCTTCTTCGACATGACCGGAAGCTACGGGCTTACCTTCGGCGTCGCGGCGCTGGCCGGGGTTCTGAACCTTGCGCTGCTCTCGGTGCTGGGCTGGCTGGTGTTCCGCAGCCCTGCGGATGACCCTGCAGAGGCGGCATGGGAGGGGGCGGGCGAGATCGCCCGCTGAGCCTGCGCGGCGGTGGGCCTGGGTGGGCCTCAGTTGGCAGGCACGGGGCGCAGATGCGCCCCGCCTCACTCCACCGGAGCGCCGAAGACCGCGATCACCAGTCCCAGCAGCGCCAGCGCCTCGAAGGCCAGCGCCGTGCCGCGCCGCGCCTCGGCCCGCGCCGCCAGCGCGGCGATGCCGCTTTGCAGCGCGTAATAAAGCGCAAAGGCGCGGCTGGCGAAGGCGATGATCTCAAAGACATCCAGCGTCCAGGTCAGTACGAGGCCAAGCGCCACCAGCAGCGCATAGGCGCTGCGCACCCGGATGCGGCGCCGGGTCAATTCCTCAACCAGCCCGCCCGCACCGCCGGTGTCGGCCACGGCTGCGCTGAACTGCGCCGCCAGCGCTGCGGCGGTCAGCATCAGCGGCAGGATCGGCGCGACCAGCCCCATCAGCCCGATGATCGCCGTCTCGCTCTGATCGCCGGTGCCGGGCGGGAAGACATAGGCGATAAGCCCGATGTAGGCCATGTAGATCGCCGCCGAGAGCGCCTGCGCCAGTTTCATCGCGCGGATGCGGGTGGGGGCGGTGTATTCGGCTCCCAGATAGCGCGTGGTCTCAAAACCCTGCACCGTGACGATGAGGCCGAAGCCAAGGCTCAGCGCGGCCCAGCCCGAGACGCCCGGCGGATTGGACAGCAGCGCGCCCTCCTCGAGTTTGCCCGCGAAGTATAGCGCCAGCCCGGCCAGAAGCCCGGCGATGATCGCCAGCTTCAGCCCCACGGCGATCTGCTCCATCCGCTCCAGCGCGCCGAAGCCACGGGTCCAGCCCACCGCCAGCACGATCAGCAGCATCGCGCTGGTCAGCAGCTTGGCGTGCAGCGGGTCGTTCCACGGTGTCAGCCGGGTGCCGAACGCGCCGAAGAGGTTGAGGTAATAGGCCACCGAAATCACATAGGCGAAGGCCAGCGCCCAGGAGGCGAGGGTTTCCAGACGCTCCTCGGCGGCGCTGCGCGCTCCCTTTGCGCGGCGCGCGATATTGGCCCGGACGGCGGCACCAAACAGCCACGCCCCAAGGCAGAGCGCCGCCATCACCGCCGGGGCCCAGATGCCATAGGCGCTCTCGAGGATCGGGCCCAGCACCAGAAAGCCGCTGCCGATGATCGAGGCCAAAGGGGTGATCGTGGCGCGCCAGAGCGGCGCGCCCGAGAGCCTTGGCCAGAGCAGCAGAAGCGCCGTGCAGAGCGCCGCGCCGAGAATTGCGATCGTCATCATGCCGTGCACGCTAATCCCATGCGGCGGCAAAGGAAATGCGACACGGCTTGCGGCGATGTCGCAGCCGCACTAGGGTCGCGCCGCAAGCTGTAGGAGTGGCGCATGGCCCATGAATTTCCGGTGCGTGTCTACTATGAAGACACCGACATGGCGGGGATCGTCTACCACGCCAACTACCTCAAATACATCGAACGCGCCCGCTCGGATTGGGTGCGTGCGCGCGGCATCGACCAGAACGCGCTGCGCGAGGCCGAGGGCATCGTCTTCGTTGTCCGCCGGCTCGAGGCCGATTATCTCTCTCCGGCGCATTTCGACGAAGATCTCATGGTGCGCACCGAGGTGAAATCGGTCTCCGGCGTGCGGCTGGGACTGGTGCAGGAGGTGCAGCGCGCGGGCAAGCCGCTGTTCCGCGCCGAGGTGACGCTGGTGGCGATCACCGCCGAAGGCCAGCCCGCGCGCCTGCCCGCCGCGATCCGCCAGCAGGTGCATTGAGCGCGCCGCCGGCCCTTCTTCTCTTTACCGGTCCTTCTTCTCTTTAAAAATACGCCGGGGGTGAATTGGCCGTAGGCCAAGCGGGGGCAGCGCCCCCGAAACGCCCTGCATGCCGCTACGGAAATCGGCAATTTCCTGCGGGAAATGCGCCGCCCTGACACCAAAATGACGCCATTGTGTTGGTGTCGGCGCTGCAAATCGGCTATGTAGACCGGTAATCAGAGCCTCGGCACAGAGGCCATTTCATAGCCCATGAGGAAGAGCAGGCTTATGGACGCAAATACCCTCGCGCTCGCGCAGGAGATCGATTTCTCCATGTGGGGGCTCTTTGCCCGCGCCACACTGACCGTCAAGCTGGTGATGCTGATGCTGATCCTCGCTTCGGTCTGGGCTTGGGCGATCATCTTCGAGAAACTCGTCGCCTATCGTCGCGCTCGTCGCGAAGCCGCCGTCTTCGACCGCGCCTTCTGGTCCGGCGAGCCGCTGGACGAGCTGTTTGACCAGATCGGCCCCGAGCCGCGCGGCCGCGCGCAGCGGGTCTTTGCCGCGGGCATGACCGAATGGCGCCGTTCGCATCGCGGCGACGGCGGCATGATCGCCAACGCCAGCGCGCGCATCGACCGTTCGATGGATGTGGCGATCCAGAAAGAGGCTGAGGCGCTGCAGCGCGGACTGCCGGTGCTGGCCACGGTCGCCTCGGCGGCGCCCTTCGTCGGGCTTTTCGGCACGGTCTGGGGCATCATGCATGCCTTCATCGAGATCGCCGCGCAGCAGGACACCTCGCTGGTGGTCGTGGCTCCGGGGATCGCCGAGGCGCTCTTTGCCACGGCGCTCGGCCTCGTCGCGGCCATCCCGGCGGTGATCTTCTACAACAAGCTCTCGGCAGACTCGGACCGCGTGATCGCGGGCTATGAGGCCTTTGCCGACGAGTTCTCCACCATCCTGTCGCGCCAGCTGGACGCCTGAACCATGGCCGGAGGCGTGATGAAAAAGGGAGGCGGCGGCGGTCGCCGCAGGCGGCGCCGCTCTGGTGGCGGCGGCCAGCCCATGGCCGAGATCAACGTCACGCCGATGGTGGACGTGATGCTGGTGCTGCTGATCATCTTCATGGTCGCGGCCCCGCTGCTCACCGTGGGCGTGCCCGTGGAGCTGCCGAAAACCGCCGCGACCGCGCTGCCGAACGAGGCCGAGGAGCCGCTCACCGTCACCATCGCCGCCGATGGCATGGTGATGATCCAGACCACCGAGGTGGCGATGGACGAGCTGACCCCGCGCCTGCGGGCCATCGCCGAGGAACGCAGTGACGACCGCATCTTCCTGCGCGCTGACGGCTCGGTGCCCTATGACACCGTGGCCAAGGTGATGGGCGCGCTGAACCGTGGCGGGTTCTCGTCGATCGGTCTGGTCACCGACACCGGCGGCCCGGCGCTCGACGGCGCGGCCGGACTGTCTGGCAACTGAGGGAGCGCCCTTGCGCAAGAGCCTCTATATTTCGGGCGGTCTGCACCTTGCCGTGATCCTCTGGGCGATCTTCGGCAATGTGTTCCGCCCCGATCCGCCGCAGGTCGAGACCTCGGCGGTGACGGTGATCTCGGAAGCCGAGTTCGCTGCGATGACCCGTGCCGCGCAATCGCCGGAGACCGCTCAGGAGGTCGACGCACCGCCCGCGCCCGCTGCGGAACCCGAGCCCGAGCCGGCCCCTGCGCCCGCCGAGCCGGAACCCGCGCCGAGCCCAGAGCCGCCGCAGCCCGCGCCCGAACCGGCACCGGAAACCACCCCCGAGCCGGTGG
>NZ_JAAGOU010000024.1:0-75594 GCF_010500775.1 Salipiger sp. PrR002 | reverse complement strand
TGCTGGCCTGATAAACGACCAGATCACCCAGCTTTATGACCAGGTTCCGATGGGCGCACGCGTCGTGCTGCATCCCAAGCGGCTTGACGTCAGCGCCTCCGATCAGGGCTAGGATGGGCGGGAGGTTTCACCAACTCCTCCTCATGCCCTAGCTTGCCGGTGCTGATCTCAAGCCAATACCCGCTGCTCGAGCTATCCTTTCCAGGCGGGTTCAGGCGCATAAAAGGATGACCTGCTTTTGCGCTCCTCAAGCCTGATTTTTTCTATGTCGCCAACCCGTGGTGCAAGCCCCAACCCGACAGTGAAGTCCCGTCCCAGCCGGAAAGTTTGTACCCTACGCAAACCCTAGAAGGGCAAGGCAGAACTCCGCCCGATACTGGGAGGGATTTCACGCTTTTCACCAACGTCGTCTCCTCCGCATACCGTTGCGCCGAGCAAGAAGCATAAGTGAATGTGGCGAGCTCGTGCGTGATCGCAGTTACGATGAGGGCGTGCGGCTCTCCGACGGCGGCGGCCGCAGCCCGAAGGCCTTCGGTATCGGGTTAGGCATGCAGCGACGAATGCCGGCGGGAGCAGGACATCGCTCAATTTTCGCTAGAGAGCTTCTCTTCGGACGGGCCGGGGTCAATGGCCATGATCGCACATGGTGGCTTCTGGAGCATAGGCGAGACGGAGACGCCGGTCTCCGCGCAGGCCCTTCTGGCTTCCGAGCATTTTTTCGTCCTTCCCGCCCCGGTGCCAAAGAAGGATTTCGATCAGCTCTGCCTGCGCCAGACCGAGTGAAATGCGGGCGAGCGCCGGGGGGCGCGGCACTCGCCCTGACTGTCAGAGCCCGATGCGGCGCAGGCGGAGCGCGTTCGTGATGACCGAGACCGAAGACAGGCTCATCGCCGCCGCCGCGATCATCGGCGACAGCAGCAGCCCGATGAACGGATAGAGTATCCCCGCCGCGATCGGCACGCCCGCCGCGTTGTAGGCGAAGGCGAAGAACAGGTTCTGCTTGATGTTGCGCAGCGTCGCGGTGGCCAGTTTGCGGGCGCGGACGATGCCGACAAGATCGCCGCCAAGCAGCGTGATCCCGGCGCTCTCCACCGCCACGTCCGCGCCCGTGCCCATGGCGATGCCGACATCCGCCGCCGCGAGGGCGGGCGCGTCGTTGACCCCGTCGCCCGCCATTGCGATGTAGGCGCCCTGCGCGCGCAACTCCTCAACGAGTGCCTTCTTGTCCTCGGGCAGGACGCCTGCACGCACCTCGTCGATCCCGAGATGGTGCGCCACGGCCTCTGCGGTGCGCTGGTTGTCGCCGGTCGCCATGATGACCCGCAGGCCGAGCGCATGCAGCTCGCGGATCGCGCCCTCTGTCGTGTCCTTGATCGGATCGGCCACCGCGACGAGGCCCGCAAGCCTTCCGTCCACGACAACATACATCGCGGTCTTGCCGTCGGCGCGGAGCGCATCTGCGGTTTTGTCGGCGGCGGACGTGTCGATTTTTAGTGCCTGCATTAGGGCGGGGTTGCCAAGCGCCACGTCTCGGCCCGAGACGCGGCCGGTCACGCCTTTGCCGGTCACCGCATCGAAGTCTGTGGAGTTGTGGCGCGGCGCACCCCTTTCCTGCGCGCCCTGAACGATAGCCTCGGCCAGCGGGTGCTCGGAGCCGCGCTCCAGAGCGGCGGCGAGGGCCAGCACCTCGGAATCGTCCTCGTCGGCGAGCGCGATCACGTCCGTTAGCCTGGGCCGCCCCATCGTCAATGTGCCGGTCTTGTCGACAATCACGGTGTCGACCCGCGCCATGCGCTCGAGCGCCTCGGCGTCCTTGATCAGCACGCCCGCCTGCGCGCCGCGCCCGGCGGCCGTGGTGATCGAGATCGGCGTCGCGAGCCCGAGCGCGCAGGGGCAGGCGATGATGAGAACCGAGACCGCCGAGGCGATGGCGAAGGCAAGTGCGGGGTCCGGACCGAATGCCAGCCAGGTGAAGAAGGCGAGCACCGCGATACCGACCACGGTGGGCACGAAGATCGCGGACACGCGGTCGGCGAGGCCCTGGATCGGCGCGCGCGACCGGCGGGCGCCCGCGACCATGTCGACGATCTGAGCCAGCACCGTGTCGGCGCCCACCTGCGTCGCGCGGATCGACAGCGTGCCGTTCCTGTTGATCGTGCCGCCGGTGACGCGGTCGCCGTCGGTCTTCTCGACCGGGACCGGCTCGCCGGTGATCATGCTTTCGTCGACCGAGGACCGGCCCTCGAGGACCTCGGCATCCACGGGGATGCTGTCGCCGGGGCGGACGCGCAGCATGTCGCCCGCGACCACGTTCTCGAGCGGGGCGTCGTATTCGGTTCCGTCCGGCAGGATGCGCCGCGCGGTCTTGGGCGCGAGGTCCAGCAGCGCGCGGATCGCGTCGCCGGTGCGTTCGCGGGCGCGCAGCTCGAGCACCTGACCCACGAAGATCAGCGCCACGATCACGACCGAGGCCTCGAAATAGGTGCCGACGCCTTCGCCCATGCGGTAAACCTCGGGGAAGACGCCGGGCAGGAAGGTGGCGAAGAGCGAGTAGACATAGGCCGCGCCGACGCCGAGCGAGATCAGCGTCCACATGTTGGGCGACATGTTGCGGAACGAGTCGAGACCGCGCCTGAAGAACGGCAGCGCCGCCCAGAGAACGATGGGCGTGGCCAGCAGGAACTCGATGTAGGTGGCGATGCGGTGGCCGAGCCAGTCGCGCAACGGCAGGCCCACCAGCTCGCCCATGGTCAGGATGATGAGCGGCACGGCCGCCGCCGCGCTGATCCACATGCGGCGGGTGAAATCGGTCAGCTCCTCGGAAGGCTCGTCGGTGGGCACCATGGGCTCCAGCGCCATGCCGCAGATCGGACAGGCGCCGGGTTCGTCCCGCACGATCTCGGGGTGCATCGGGCAGGTCCACTGCGTGCCCGGCTGGACCTGCTGCCCCGCCTTGTCGGCGTTGCCCGAGGCGTAGAACCAGGGGTCGGCCTTGAACTTTTCCTCGCAGCCCTCGGAGCAGAAATAATAGATCTCGCCGCCGAACTCCGTGTTTCGGGTGTCGTCTTTGACCTCTACAGTCATGCCGCAGACCGGGTCCGACGCGGTCTGTGCGCCTTCGCGGATCGGCGCGTTGTGGTCGTGATGAGAGTGATGGTGGTGTTTGGCGTGTTCGGACATGACCGTCTCCTTCTCATACGGCATCACATAGGGCTTCCAGTCACTGGAGGGTCAAGTGCCATGTTGATGGTGATGACACGGCGGCGGGCGCAGCCGCAGGAAGACGTGCTCGAAGACGAAGACCACGGCCATCCCGGCGACGGCGATCAGCACGATGGATGGATCTGCCTGCCATTTCATTGCCGAGAAAGCAGCAAGCACCACGGCGTCGAGCCCGATGGCCGTCAGCAGGATCCAGCCGCGGGCGCCGACTTCCTTGCGCAGGTTCCGGAAGACGCCCCAGTGGATGAGGATGTCCATGACCAGGTAGAAGATCGCCCCGAGCGAGGCGATGCGGCTGAGGTCAAAGAAGACCGTCAGCAGCGAGGCGATCACCACCGTGTAGACCAGCGTGTGGTCGCGGATGATGCCGGGCATCCCGAAATGGCTGTGCGGGATCATCTTCATGTCGGTGAGCATCGCCAGCATTCGCGACACGGCAAAGACGCTCGCGATCAGGCCCGAGGCCGTGGCAACAAGCGCGAGCGCAACGGTGAGGTAGAAGCCGGTGCGCCCGAGCGTGGGCTCGGCGGCCTCGGCCAGCGCATAGTCCCTGGCTTCGACGATCCGGTCGAGCGGCAGACTGCTGCCGACGGCGAAGGCGACCAGCAGGTAGACCAGCGTGCAGACCGCGATGGAGATGACGATGGCGCGGCCGACGTTGCGGTGCGGCTTGGTTATCTCGGCGCCGCTGTTGGTGATGGTGGTGAAGCCCTTGAAGGCGAGGATGGCCAGCGCCATCGAGGCGACGAAGCCGGCGGCCCCGGTCGTTTCGCCGCCGCGGCCCGTGGCCTCGAAGCTGAACCCGCCGGCCCAGAGCGCCGCCGCGCCGAAGAGCGTGATGCCGCCGACCTTGAGGGCGGCCATCAGGACCGAGAGCCACCCGACCGAACGGTTCCCCGAGATGTTGACGAGCCACGCGAAGAAGATCACGCCGACACCGATCGCGGGCACCATCCATGTGTCGCGCGGCATGTCGAGCCCGCGGAGCAGGTAGTTGGCAAAGGTTCGTGCCACGAGGCTTTCGTTGATCACCATCGACAACGCCATGAGCAGGGCGGCACCGGCAGCGACGGTTGTCGGCCCGTAGGCCTTCTGCAGGATCATCCCGATTCCGCCCGCCGAGGGGTAGGCGTTCGACATCTTGACGTAGGTGTAGGTGCTGAAGGCGGTCACGACCGCGCCGGCGATGAAGGCGAAGGGAAAGAGCGGGCCGGCCAGGTCGGCGATCTGGCCGGTAAGCGCAAGGATGCCGGCGCCGATCATCACGCCGGTGCCCATGGCGATGGCGTCGAGAAGCGTGATACTGTCTTTCCGATAGTCGGAGCTCATTCAATGCGTTCCTTGTCCTGTGTCCGTTCAGTCTGCCGTCGGCTCGCTCCCGTTCCGCCGCGCAGGGCCATCAGCACGAGCGGCACCGCGGTCAGCAGCCCGAGGCCGAGGGCGATCCACTCCGCCGTGCCGAAATCACCCTCCATGGCCAGGCTCCCGAAATGCGCGAGCACGAAGCTTGCCGGCAGGATCCCGGCCAGGGTGGCCAGCGCGAAGCGCCAGAAGTGCAGGCGGCTCAGCCCGGCGGCATAGCTCATCGCGTCGAAGGACACGAAGGGCAACAGTCGGCTGACGAAGACGGTCAGCGTCAGCGCGTTCTGCGAGCCGAGCAGGCCGTAGTCGCGCTTGTCACCGAGCATGCGTTCGACCGCGCCGCGGCCGACCCCGCGTGCGATGAGAAAGGCCAAGAGTGCACCTGCCTCGGAGCCGAGCGCGACATAGGCCGCGCCCGCGTAATGCCCGTAGGCCGCCCCGGCGGCGAGCGCGATCGGCGCACTGGGCAGCGGGCTGGCCACGACCGCCGCCGTCATCAGGCCGATCACGGCAAGCGGGCCCCACGGTCCGGCGCTCGCCACCCAGAGGGCGACGGTCGCCCGGTGGAGGCCATCGGGCGGCCCCCCGGTCAGCCAAGCCACGACCAAGGCGGCCAGCAGCAGGACCCCGGCGCCCGCCGCGACGATCCTGAGTGTCCGCTTTCCCGTGGCTTCCGTCATTCGTTCTCGGCGCGTTGCCAGCTCCTCTGGCACACGGTGAAGAGGTAGGTGGCCGACCACGTCAGGATCATGAAGCCGCCCAGGGATTGCAGCATGGTCACGATCCTGATGTCACCGACGAGCTCGATCTGCGTGTAGCCCAGCGTGGTGAAATTCACCCCGGTCAGGTAAATGAGGTCGGCCCAGGACAGCGGGGTGGAGGCGGGCCCGCCCAAGCCGTCCCAGCCAAGCAGCCACCGGTTCGCGGCGGCGAGGACCAGGATCTCGGCGACGTGCAAAAGCAGCAGACCGATAAAGATCGACTGTATCGCCAGCGTCGAGCTGGAATCCGGCCGCGGCGCCGCCCGTCCCAGGGAGTAGAGCGCGTAGTGGTGGACAAGGCCCACGAGGACGATGAGGCCCACACCGATGGCAATCGCGGCAAGCGTCATGACCAGACGGGTTCAGGCGGCGTCGACGGCATCGACCAGCATATCGCGCACCTTCCCGGCGACGGCGTGCAGGTCGTCATTGTCGATGGCCGTCATCGAGGCGACGGGGTCGATCGCGCAGATCTCGGTCCCGCCATCGGTCTCGCGCAGGATCACGTTGCAGGGCAGCATGGCGCCGACGCGGGGCTCGATCCCGATCGCCTCGTAGGCCATCTTCGGGTTGCAGGCACCGAGGATGCGGTAGCCGTCCATTTCGGCGCCGATCTTCTTCTTCATCGTCTCCTTGACGTCGATCTCCGTCAGGACGCCGAAGCCGGCATCCGAGAGCGATGCGCGGAGGCGCGCCTCGGCATCGTCGATAGGGACGTCTTTCAGTAGGCGGTCGTGCGTGTAGCTCATGGAACTACTCCTCTCCCAATGGTCGGGCCCGGTTAGAGCGACCGGGCCCCTATACAACGCGATGTCACCGATTCAGTTCTGGTCCGGCATGTCCCGCATCATCGGGCGGCCTTCCATGTCTCCGTCGCGCATCATCGAGCGGTCGTCTTCGTCGCCCGCGCGCATGCGGTTCATCCGGCCGGCGAGAGCGTTCATTTCCTTGGACGTGATCGCGCCATCCCCGTCCGCGTCGAGATGCTGGAAGCGGTCGACCATCGACTCGCGGAGCATCGCGGCGTGCCAGGAAGCAAACTCGTCGAGGTCCAGCGCGCCATCCCCGTCGGCGTCGTATTCCTCGAGGCGCGACAGCATCATCGGGCCGGTCATGCCGTCCATCATGGCCGGGCCCATCATCATCTGCATCATGTCGCGGTCCATCATGGACATGCCGCCCATTCCGGCCCCACCCATGACGCCCATTCCCGGGCCCATTACGCCCGAGCCGTGCATCTGCATCATGCCCTGCATCATCTCGTGCCGGTCGACGCCCATTGGCATGGCGTCGCGGCTCACTCGAGGTCCGGCGGCATCTTTACCGTGATGACCGGTGTCGGCCAAAGCTGCTCCCGCGGTCAGCACGGAGATTGCGAGAATGCTTGCTGTTCTTGCGACTGTTCGCATGGATTCCTCCTGTTGTATGGGTTGCCACCCATGACGTGGGAATGTTTGCGCGGAATTGAATGTCTCCGCATTATCGGAATTGTAACGGTCTGTCGCAAAGCGACTGAATAGCCCCGCGCTTCTTAGACGCATTCGTGTCTCAGTGTCTGCTGCTGCTCATCATGGCCTCCTTGCCTCAAAATTAGCAAAGAAGGCGTCCACGATACACGGAGCTATTCAGACTGCCTGATACAATCCGCTACAAATCCGTTGCTGAAACCGGATACTCCATTCCGGTAGGACGGAGGCATGGGACCCCTGCCACATATCCTTGTCGTCGACGACCATGCGCAGATCCGCGAGAGCGTGACGCGATACCTGGAAAAGAATGGGATGCGCGCGACCTCGGCAAAGGACGCCGCCGAAATGGATGCGAGGCTTGCGGGCGGGCATTTCGATCTTGTCGTGCTGGACGTGATGATGCCCGGCGAGGACGGTCTCTCGGTCTGCCGGAGGCTTGCGGCCGAGGGCGCGGTACCGATCATCATGCTAACAGCGCTCGGCGAGGATGCTGACCGCATCGCTGGGCTGGAACTCGGCGCGGACGATTACCTCGCCAAGCCTTTCAACCCTCGCGAACTTCTGGCCCGGATCAGATCCATCCTGCGACGGAGCAACCGGGAGGAGCCGCTGGCCGGGCGGTTGGCGGGCCGGAAGGTCCGGTTTGAGCATCTGGTCCTCGACACCGACCGGCAAATCCTCATCGATGACGATCAGGGAGAGATATCTCTAACCGACTCTGAATTCCGGCTGCTGATAGTTCTGCTCGAGCGCCCGCGGATGGTGCTGAGCCGCGATCAATTGCTCGACCTGACTGCGGGCCGCACGGCAGGCCCGCTCGACCGCACTATCGACAACCAGATCAGCCGCCTGCGCCGCAAGATCGAGCCCGATGTCTTGCGTCCGAGAATTATCCGGACGGTGCGCAACGGCGGGTATTGCCTGGGCACCGACGTGGAGGAAGAGGGGTGATCTCGCTACATCTGAATTCAATGCGGGTCCAGTTGATCCTGCTTGTCGTAGCGGCACTTGTCGCGGCCCAACTGGTCAGCCTGTTTCTGTTTGCCGATGAGCGGAGCCTTGCAATCCGCGCCGCCCTGGGGTTCGAGGCGGCGGGCCGGGCGGCGAACGTGGCGCGGCTGATCGAGGAGGCGCCCGCCGAACTGCACCCCTCGATCGTCAGGGCCGCGAATTCGCCGCTGGTGCGCTTCGATTTGTCCGAGACCGCGTCGGTTCAGCATACGGATCATTCCGATGGCGGACTTGTCGAAGCCCGGATCCGGACCTTGCTCGACGACAGCTACAGCCGCGACATCCGTGTGGAACTGCACCAGGTCGAAGGCGAGCTGATGCCGCTGCCGAACCTGTCGCGCGAGATGACCGACATGCACATGGCGATGATGCGGGGCGAATTGACGGCGGTCGAGATGAACCTCTCCATCGCCATCCGGGGCGGCCAGTGGCTCAACGTGGGCACCCGGTTCGAGCGTCCGCCGATACAGTGGCCACGCTATTCGATGCTGACCTTCGCCATCTCGGCGGGGCTGCTGCTGGTCGTGGTGATCTGGTTCGTCATGACGCGCCTGACCGGCCCGTTGCGGCGGCTGGCCCGGGCGGCCGATAGCCTTGGTAGAGGTGAGAATGTGGCCGCGCTTCCCGCTGCTGGGCCGACCGAAGTGCGTGACCTGACCGGGGCCCTCAACCGCATGCAGGATCGCCTGACGCGATTTGTGGGCGACAGGACGCGGATGCTGGCCGCACTGGGGCATGACCTCCGCTCGCCGCTGACCGCCATGCGCGTGCGGGCCGAGATGGCCGACGACACCGAGACGCGCGACAGTCTCGTCGCCTCGGTCGAGGAGATGCAGGGTATGGTGGATGCGACGCTGACCTTCGCGCGCGGGCTGACCGGGTCCGAGCAGCCCGAGACCGTCGATCTGCACGACTACCTCGAGGCCCTGTGCGCGGACATGCCCGGCGGGTTCGCCATCGACGCGGGCCCCCGGATCGAAGCGCGCCTGCGGCCGAACGCGATGCGGCGGGCGCTGCGCAACGTGATCGAGAACGCCAGCCGCTACGGGGGCGGCGCCACGGTCGGTTGGTATCACCACGGCGATACCCTCGTGGTGACGGTCGAGGACGATGGTCCCGGAATTCCGCAGGACAAGCTCGAGAAGGTCTTCGACCCCTTCTACCGGATCGAGGAGTCGCGCTCGCGCGAAACCGGGGGGCACGGCCTGGGACTGTCGATCGCGCGGACAATCGTCCAGGCGCATGGCGGCGACATCACCCTTGGAAATCGGGAAACCGGCGGGCTGCGCGCGGCGGTCTCGATCCCGCTCGCCCCGAAACCACCTGAAGAAAGGAGAGAACGATGACCTTCAAACTCTGGAGCATGACCGCCCTTGCGAGCCTTGCCGCCTCGACGGCCCTGGCCGATCCCGACGGCTCATGGGACGGGCACATGATGTGGGGCGGCGGCTATGGCGTCTTCGGCGGCCTGATGATGCTGGTCTTCTGGGGCGTGATCATCGCCCTGATCGTGCTGGCGGTTCACTGGCTGCGCGACAGCAGCGGCACCGGCGGCAAGCGGTCCCCCGACGCGCTCGACATCCTGCGCGAGCGGCTCGCCAAGGGCGAAATCGATGAAGAGGAATACCGCCGCCGCAAGGCCGCGCTCGACGAGTGAGGCGCGAGGCGGGACGCATCAGGACCAGTGAAAGACAGACAGAGGGACAGACATCATGATACCCGAAATCGGGCATTTCGCCCTCGCGTTGGCCTTATCCCTCGCCGTGGTCCAGAGCGTCCTGCCAATCCTCGGAGCCTCGCACGGCAACGTGCGGCGGATGCAGTCTGCCCGATCTTCCGCGATCAGGCAGGTGTTTTTCGTCGGAGTGGCCCTCGCGGCGCTGATGCGGTCATTCGTGGTCAGCGATTTCACCGTCAGGAACGTGGCGGAGAACTCGCATTCCCTGAAGCCGTTGCTGTTCAAGATCGCGGGGACTTGGGGCAGTCACGAAGGCTCGTTGCTGCTTTGGGTGCTGATCCTGACGGTATTCGGTGCCGGCGTGGCCGTGCTGGGATCGAACATCCCGGCGGCCACGAAGGCGCGCACGCTGTCCGTGCGGGCCTGGATCAGCGTCGGGTTCCTGTCTTTCCTGCTGTTCACCTCCAATCCGTTCGACCGCGTATCGCCGCCTCCCGCGGACGGCAGCGACCTCAATCCCTTGCTGCAGGACGTGGGGCTCGCGATGCATCCGCCCTTGCTCTATTTTGGCGGCAGCATGGCCGAGGTCGTCCGCGAAGGCACGCGGTTCCTGTCTCCACAGGATCGCGACGCGATGGCGATCTACCTGTTCGACGCGGAGGTAGGGGGGGGTCGAGGACATCGTGAAGGAAGAAGGGGAGTCCGCAGAGCGGAAGACCCCGATCGACTGAGAAAACGGCGAGGCCATTGGCCCCGCTCTGAAAGGAATGAACTGATGAGACCCACAAGGCGTGACGCCCTGAAACTGGCCGGACTTGCTGGGCTTGGCGCGGGCCTCCCGCGTGGGCTCTTCGCCGCCGAGGATATTCCCGAACTCTCGGCGCAGGTCGCTCGGCTTCAATTGCTGCCCGACAGTTACCCGCAGACCGAGGTCTGGGGCTATGGCGGCACCATCCCGGGACGCGAGATCCGGGTGGGGCAGGGCCAGCGCCTGCGCCGGCGCTTTGTCAACGACCTGCCGCAGGCCAGTTCGATCCACTGGCACGGGATCCGCATCGACAATGCGATGGACGGGGTGTCAGGCCTGACGCAGGACGCCGTCGCGCCAGGCGGCACCTTCGACTACGATTTCGTGACGCCGGATGCCGGGACCTACTGGTATCACGCGCACAACAGGTCCTGGGAACAGGTGGCACGCGGGCTGCATGGACCGCTGATCGTCGACGAGGCCGAGGCGCCGGATGTCGATCGCGAAGAGGTGCTCGTTCTCGACGACTGGTTGCTGAATCCCGAGACCGGCCAGATCGACGACAGTTTCGACCATCCCATGATGATGAGCCACAGCGGGCGCACCGGGAATTACGTCACCACCAACGGGCGCTACAATCTCACGCTGCCAGTGCGACGGCACGAGCGGCTGCGTCTTCGGCTGATCAACGCATCGAACGCCCGGATTTTCCAGCTGAAGTTGTCGGGGCTGGAGGGCTGGATCGTGGCCCTGGACGGGATGCCGCTCGCCTCGCCAGCCCCGGTGGAGGATGTCCTTGTCCTTGGCCCGGCACAGCGGACCGACCTGATCGTCGACGTTTTGGCAGAAGAAGGGGAAACGGCAGACCTGGTCGATGTCGGCGAGAATTTTTCGCAGGTCGTTTTCACTGTGTCGGGTACGGCCAGCCAGACGCGGCGCGCGGTGCCCGTGGCCCTGCCGCCGAACCCGAAGATGGATCTGCCGGACCTGGCCGGGGCGACTCCGCTGCGGCTCGTCATGTCGGGCGGCGCGATGGGGCGCATGGACTCCGCCATCCTGAAGGGCGAACGCATGGGTTTCCGCGAATTGGCGGCCGCGGGTCGGTTCTGGGCATTCAACGGCGTGGCAGAGATGACAGATACTCCGCTGGCCGACTTGGGGCTGGGCGAGCCCGTGCGGCTGGTGATCGTCAACGACACCGTTTTTCCGCACGCCATGCACCTGCACGGCATGCATTTCCGGGAGGTGTCGGAGGACGGCGCGTTGGGACCGCTGCGGGACACGATCCTTGTTGGCGGCAGGGAGACGCGCGAGATCACCTTCACCGTCGACAATCCCGGCGACTGGCTGTTCCACTGCCACATGCTCGGTCACGCGGCCTCAGGCATGACGACATGGGTGCGGGTCGCATGAGGGACGTTGTCATCGGGACAGTCTTCGCGGTTCTTGCGGCTGCGGGCTTCTGGTTCGTCTTCAGACAGGGGACGACCGAGAATGCCTCTGCGGCGCCGATGGACATCGCCGAAGGCAAGGCGCTCTACGCCGCGAACTGCGCCTCCTGCCACGGGGCCGAGCTTGAGGGCCAGCCCGACTGGCGCTCCCCCGGCCCCGATGGGCGTCTGCCGGCGCCGCCGCATGACGAGACCGGCCACACCTGGCACCACCCCGACAACGTGCTGTTCGACTACATCAAGCTGGGCGGAGAGGGCCTGATGGCGCAGCAGGGCATGGAATTCGACAGTGGCATGCCGGGTTTCGGTGACAGCCTGACGGATCAACAGATCCGGAACATTCTGGGTTACATCAGGTCGACCTGGTCCGAAGACGTGAAACAAGCCCAGGCAGGACGAACGAAAGCGGACAATGGAGCGGACTGAAATGACGCTGAAGAAACCGATCCTTGCGCTGGCGATGGCAGCTCTGCTGCCGATCCCTGCGCTCTCTCAGGAGCTTGACGAGGCGCGGGTCAAGGAACTGGTCCTCGAGGCGATACGCGAGAACCCCGAGATCATCATGGAGGCGGTCGCGCTGCTCGAACAGAGGCAGGCGGATGCCCAGGCCCAGAACGAGGCGGACGTGCTGCGCAACCAGCGAGACCTGATCGAGCGTGATCCGAACGCGCCCGTACTCGGCAACCCGGACGGCGATGTGACCGTGGTGGAGTTCTTCGACTACAACTGCCCCTATTGCCGCCGCGCAAAAGTGGAGATCCGGGCCCTGATCGAGGAAGACCCGAACGTCCAGCTCGTCTACCGCGAATGGCCCATCCTCGGCGAAGGATCCGTTTTTGCCGCCAAGGCGGCGCTCGCGGCCCGTGCGCAAGGCAAATACGAAGACTTTCACTGGGCGATGATGGCGACTGATGGCCGCGCGAACGAAGCCTCAGTCATGCGTGTCGCCGAAGACGTCGGGCTGGACCTGGATCAACTGAGACAGGACATGGAGGGCCAGGAAGTTGCTGAGCACATTGAAACCTCGATGCGGCTGACGCAGGCGCTCGGGTTCAATGGGACGCCGTCCTTCGTCATTGGCAACGCGCTCGTGCCCGGCTTCGTCGAGAAAGAGCGTCTCTCCGATCTGGTGAGCGAGGCACGCGATTCGTCGCAGTGACGGTAAGCTCTTCGGCGGCGATGACCGGCGCGGGCCATGGTCAGGCGCTGACCTGCTGTGCGTCGTAGCCTGCGTCCTTGATCGCCGCGCTCAGCTGTTCCGGCGCGAGGACGCTGTCGATGCTGACCCGGTGCGTGTTTAGGTCGCAGGCGACATCGGCGCCGGGGTCAGCGGCCTTAACCGATTTCTCGATGGCGGCCGTGCAGTGGCCGCAGCTCATGTCGGGCACGTTGAATTGCATTGCGACGTCTCCTTGCGTTTGCTTCGCCGCTAATATGAGGATTCCAGCGGGTGGAAGGTCAACAATCCCGCGACATCGACCGCCAGGCTGCCGAAGTGCAGATCCGTGCGGCGGTCATGAACCGCTTCACTGCCCTCGGCATCCCGGTCACCGTGACCCTGGGATAAGTGTGTCCGAGGAGAGGCGACCTGCGGTCATCAGCTAATTTGTGCAAAATGTATACCCGCCCCTTGCGCAAGAGGGTTTTGGGAGCAATTTGGCGCGGTGTCGGGTGCTGACATGTATCCGGCCTCGTGATGCGGCCATTGTCATGCCGCAGGCCCGCATGGTATTCGCGGGTCGGAACCAAATCAACGCCGCGTGCTCGAGGGCACCCTGTTGCACTCTGGTTTTCCGACCTTGTCTTGCGACCGTTGCGCCAAGCTGGTCTCAGCCCTCCTCCGCACCGACGACCTCGCCACCTGAGGCGTCAAGCATCATGCGACGCCTCGTCGAAGGTGCCTATCGCGCTACGTCCGCAAGAAAATCGCGATGGGAGGTCGCGCAGATTTACAGGGGAGGAGAGCGATGACGCGCAGGTTGGTCAATCTCGGGAGCGGTTTCTGGAATATCCGTTGCACCATGAAGGTGGCCGGGATCGTCAACATCGGGACGCAGGTCTCGGTCGTTCGGCTGCAGAGCGGCCGTTTCGTGTTTCTGGACAGCTACACGTTGAATGGCGAAATCCGCGAGCTCGTCATGGGGCTGACCCAGGATGGCAGTCTTGTGGAAGCGGTCCTCAATCTTCACCCGTTCCACACGCTGCACTGCGCTGCCATGGCACGAGATTTTCCGACCGCGAAGTTCTACGGCTCCGAGCGACACCGTCGTGTCTGTACCTCGGTGCCTTGGGAAACCGAGCGCGTGGAAAGCGCGGCGGTGGCGGATCGGTATTCTCGTGACCTGCAGTTTTCGCTGCCGGCGGGCATCCAGTATTTCTCTGAAAATGAGAAGGTGCACGCGGGCTCGCTCTTGGCATTTCATCCGGCCAGCGGGTCTCTGCACGTTGACGACACGCTGAATGTTCTTCCTGTGCCAGGAGCTCTGCGGGGGTACGTGCCGCGGCTCGTCCTGCATCCCACGCTAGGGGCGGCGATGAATGCCGAGGACGGTGCAGAAGAGAAGTTCTGCCGCTGGCTCGAGGAAATTGGGGCGCGATGGCGCGGCACGAAGTCCGTCTGCGCCGCCCACAATGGGGTCGCACGTTTTGCTGAGGGCGATTTCGAGCAGGTCATGCGCGGACTCGCAGCACGAACCCGGAAAAGGATAGCTGCCTAGCCTTGCCCCAGGCCCGCGCTGCAGACTGCGCTAGATGCCCATGACCCGCAATTCCGTGGCGGTCCCTGGGATGACGAAGGTGCCGTCCGCGTTCGCCTCGACCTTGCACCCGTTACCCAGCACATAGCGTTGGTGGGTTCCATCAGATTGCCTGAACACGGTGACGGCGCGGCCGACCACGTCCTCGCATTCCATAATCTGAATGTTTATCCATTCGGCTGACATGTCTTCCTCCAGCGCAGTGATGCCGTCGCTCGATGTCTTGCCTGCAGCAGTGTTCTGCTTTCTTCCACCGTCGGCGATAGGGCCCAGTCTCGGCAAGGGGAGATTTCAACCTCAGGCAGATTGCGCTAGCTTCTGCCCAAGACTTGTAGTGTGAATAGATGCCCAAAGTGCGGCGCGGCAAATCAAATGTTCGATATTTGTTCTTTGGCGCGTAAGGGAAATTATGTTACGTGTGTAACATACTATATTCCCTAGACGCCATCGGCCTTAGTTCATGCATAGTCAATCCCGAAGGTCCGAACCACTTCCGCTACTTCGGCGTCGGTAAGCCCGATCGGTTTCATGCCGCGTGTCAAAATGGCAAGGCGCGAAGTTTCCTCGAGTTCCTCGGTGGCATAGACTGCCGCTTCAAGATCCTTGCCCGCGACCACAGGCCCGTGGTTGGCCAGCAACACCGCGCTTCGCTTCCCCGCGAGACCGCGGATCGCCGCGCCCATCGCAGGATCGCCCGGCACGAAGAAGGGCAACAGCTTGACCTTCCCGAGCCGCATCACAGAATAGGCGGTAAGCGGTGGAATGGCATTGTCGGGATCGGTCTCGGGCAGCATCGATAGGGCGACCGAATGGCTCGAGTGCAAGTGCACCACCGCCCCTGTCTGGTTACGGGTGTCGTAGAAGGCAGTATGCAGTGGGATCTCTTTCGTCGGGGCATCGCCGCTTATCACCCGGCCTTTTGCATCGAGCCTCGTCAGCCGCGCCGGATCGAGCGTGCCCATGGAGGACCCCGTCGGCGTTGCTAAAATCCCGCCGTCATCAAGGCGCACCGAAATATTGCCAGACGCTCCGCCGGTGAGACCGCGGTCATAAATGGATTTGGCCAGCGTGCAGATCTGCTCACGCAGCACCGAAAGCTCGCTCATCCCGGGCGCTCCATCAGGTCAACCGCCTTGGCAAAGAAATCCGCATCTCCGAAATTGCCCGACTTCAGCGCGAGCGCCACCTCACCCGTGCGCAGTGCTGGCGCGCCGGGAGCAATCTCGGGGCCGATCTCCAGCGCGGTCACATCCAGCGCCTCGACCACTGCGCCCGACGTCTCTCCCCCCGCTGCGACAACACGCCGGTAGCCCTGATCCACCAGACGCCGCGCTACTCCCGCCATCAGGCCCTCGGCGGCTTCCGCAGAAGCGGCCCGGCCAAACCGCTCTTGCGTGGCGCGTACTTCCGCCGGCTCTGCGGTCGAATAGACCAGTGGAAGACCGTCCTGTGCCATGACCCATGCGCAGACTGAATCGACCGTCTTTTGTCCGTTCAGGATGTCCTCGACGGCGATTTGCAGCGCCGGAGCGCCCTGAGAGATGTGCCGCGCAACCTGACTGCGCGTTGCGCGCGAACAGGAGCCCGATAGTACGACCGCCGGTCCGGATATGCCCCGCCAGCCCCGCTCGCAGCGCGAGATGAGACCCTTGCGGCGGAAGTTCTCAGGCAGGCCAAGCGCGATGCCCGACCCTCCGGTCAGCAACGGCAGGTCGGCAATCGCTTCGCCGAGGGTAAGAAGGTCCTCGTCGCGGATGGCATCGGCGACAACGAGGCGACACCCGGCTGAATCCTCACGATCCAGCGCGGCGCGTACGCCATCGACGCCCATGCGCACGTCGGCATGGGCGATAAGTCCCACGTCCATTGAAGTTTGGCGGGACAACCAGCGCCGGATGTCGGGATCACTCATCGGGGTGAGCGGGTGATCTTCCATGCCGCTTTCGCTCAGCAGCCGATCCTGCACGAAAAGATGCCCCTGATATAGCGTTCGGCCTGTAGCGGGAAATGCCGGGCATACCAGTACCTTCCCCGCATCGAGCGCATCGGCAAGCGCAGCAGCGACCGGGCCGATGTTGCCTAGGGGCGTGGAATCGAAGGTCGAGCAATACTTAAAAAGGAACTGGGAGCAGCCTTGCGCCTTGAGCCAATCGAGCGCTGCAAGCGACTGCTGGATCGCCTCTTCAGCGGGAATGGTACGCGATTTCAGGGCCACGACACCAGCTTCCACCGACGCCTCGGCGGGCTGATCGGGAATTCCGGCGTATTGGGTCACCTGCATGCCCTGCCGCGCCAACGTGTTGGCAAGGTCGCTGGATCCCGTGAAGTCATCGCCGATACAGCCAAGCAGCATCGCTCTCTCCCTGTGTTTTTGAAATTGGAATTGGCGCGACCCGCGAAATCAGCCGTCGCCGTAAACTTGGTTGACCTGTTCGAGATGGCTCCGCATTGCCTCCTGCGCGCC
This sequence comes from Salipiger sp. PrR002, assembly GCF_010500775.1. Taxonomy (NCBI): domain Bacteria; kingdom Pseudomonadati; phylum Pseudomonadota; class Alphaproteobacteria; order Rhodobacterales; family Roseobacteraceae; genus Salipiger; species Salipiger sp. PrR002. The sequence continues at coordinate 58,672 of NZ_JAAGOU010000024.1, read as the reverse complement.
CTTTGGATCGCGCGCCTCAATCGCATTGTAGATGGCGATATGGGCGGCAAACGCCGTCTCCATTTGGCCGTCGTGCGCCAGCGTTGTGCAGCGCACATCCGACAGCCAGCGGTCAACCGCTAGATAGAAGCCCGAGATCATAGGGTTATCGAGCACCGCGGCGATCGCGTCGTGAAAAGCGATATCGGTGCGGGCGAAGTGTTCCACATTGCCGACGCTAACCTCGTTCTCGACCAGAAGCTCTTTGAGATGTGCGATCTGAGCATCGCTGATGCGCTCTGCCGCCAGTTGCGCAACCCCCGTCTCGACCAGCGTTCGCACGTCCTGAAAGTGTTTCACACCGCCTGGTTGCGCCAGTTGCAGCGTGGCCGCTCCGGACAGCATCTCGACCACCGAGGCAGAGTCGGGCATGCGCACCTTTGCCCGCGTTCCAGGGTGTTGAGCAATCAGTCCCGAACGTTCCAGCGACGCCAGCGCCTCGCGAACAGTGATCCGGGAAACTCCAAATTCCTCGACCAAGTGGCGCTCGGACGGAAGGGAATCACCCTCTTCGTAGACCCCGTTGCGGATGTCGGTTGTGAGGATTTCCACGAGCTCCTCGCTCATGCGGCGCGGCTTCGAGATCCGGCGTGTGGTCTCTTCTTTATGCATTTCCCGGTTTCCCTACGGCTCGGAGCTGGACTGTGGCTCTTTCTCTTCTCCCTCTTGAACTATCTCATTTCTTGTTCCATGGTCAACTGGGCAGACCAGTATACCATATGACCATCAGGCCATATGTGTGCTTGGGCCGCTGGATTTGAACCGGGAGGAGAATTAAGATGAAGTGTGCAATTTATGCATCCCTCATGACCGCAACCGCGCTGGTCGGCGCACCAATGGCCGCACAGGCCGAGGACATCGCCATCGCGATGCACGTCGATCCCACGCATCTGATGTTTGACGTCGGTCGCAAGATGAAAGAGCTGCTTGAAGAGCGCTCTGACGGTGAGTTCACCGTGACGCTTCTGGGCACCGAGGTCGGCGGCGAGCGTGACCAGCTCGAAGGCACCAGCTTCGGCGAATATCAGATCACTCTGGGTGGCTCGATGCCGATGACGCTCTACGCGCCTGACTACGCCGCGTCCGACCTACCCTTTGTTTACTCCTCGACCGAAGAAGCCCGGGCAGTCTACGAAGGCGATATCGGCGAGGCGATCAAGGAGGCCTTTGTTGCCAATGGTCAGATGCATCTGGTGGGCCTGTCGAAGCGCAACCCGCGCAACCTGACAGCCAACGAGGAAATCACCAGCCCCGAGGGCGTCGAGGGTCTGCGTCTTCGTGTTCCCGAGATCGCGCCTTGGGTGACCATCTGGTCCGGGATTGGCGCCAGCCCGAGCCCAATCGCATGGCCCGAAGTCTATACGTCACTGCAGACGGGCGTCATCGAGGCACAAGAGAACCCGGTGAATTTTATCCACGCCGGCAAGCTCTTTGAAGTGCAGGACTACGTGATGAAGACGGAGCACGTGTATTCCTTCTTCCACTGGCTGATGAGCGACCAGTTCTACCAGTCGTTGTCCGACGAGGATCGCGAGATGGTGCAGGGGGTTATCGACGAGGCGATCGCGTGGGGTGACGAGCGCACCGACGAGATGCAGGCCGAGCTCTACGACGATCTCGTCGCCAACGGCATGACCGTCGTCGAAGTGGACAAGGATGCCTTCCGCGCCGCGGCGACCCCGGCCATTAAGGAGGTGGCCGCGAAACTTGCGCCTGAGGTGCAGGATTACGTGCTGTCCTTCGTCGATGCTCAGTGAAGAAGGCCGGCAGGCGCGTTAGTGCCTGCCGCTGCCCATGCGCCCGGTCCATGCGTTACCGGCCGCGCAAGAACGTGAGGGCCTTTGTGGGCCAGGGAGGAACATATGCCGCTGAGCACTCAGTCGCGGAATTCAGCCGCGTCGTTTTTCTGGACATTCGTTGAAGCGCTGATGGTGCTGAGCTTTCTCGGCATGCTCGCGGTGATGTTTATCCAAGTTGTCTCACGCTACGCAATCGGCGCGGGGGTGCCATGGACCGATGAAACCTCGCGATATCTCTTCATCGTCGAGATCTTTTTGGGTGCCGCGATCGCACAGCGCTACGGCGAGCAAATCCGCATCATCGTGCTGCTCGAAATGCTGCCCAGCCAGACACGCCGCATCTTCGAGATCCTCAGCCATATTTGCGTCCTTCTGATCTCCGCTGGCCTGATCTGGGGCGCATGGGGGATGATGCAGCGTACCGCCAGCGTCATGGCCTCCACCCTGCCCGTCCCCTTTGCCGCGCTTTATGGCGTTCAGGGTCTCGGGATCATCCTACTCGTTCTCTTGGTGTGTCGTGATCTGTGGAAAGACGTCACCGATTGGGAGCACGTCGACCACACGGATCTGAGCGCCAAGATATGATTATTTTCGCTACCCTCTTCGGCAGCCTACTGCTGTTCATCTTTATCGGCGTGCCGGTCGGCTTCTCGATGATCGGAGCCTCGACACTGGTATTGGCGATCTCGCGTGGGGGGCTCGAGTCGGTGCCCTTCGACATGATCGCGCAGCGCACGCTTTATGGCGTCAACAACTTCACATTACTGGCGATTCCCGCCTTCCTGCTGATCGGACGGCTGATGAATGCCTCAGGCATCTCCGACCGCGTTTTCGACGTGGCGCGCTCGATGGTGGGCCACATGCGCGGCGGGTTGGGTCACGTGAACGTGCTTTCGTCCATGCTGTTCGCCGGCATGTCCGGATCGGCCGTGGCCGACGCCGGTGGTCTGGGTCCGGTGCAGATGCGTGCCATGGAAAAGGACGGATACGACCGGGGCTTCTCGGCAGCGGTGACCGCCTCGTCAGCGACCATTGGCCCCATCATTCCCCCGTCAATCCCTGCGGTGATCTACGGCGCGCTCGCCGGGGTCTCGATCGCGGATGTCTTTCTCGGCTCAATCGTGCCGGGGCTTCTGATGGGCCTCGGGATGATGGCGCTGGTCGCCTACATCTCGGCCAAGCGCCAGTATCCCATCGCGCGCCGCGCCAGCGCCGCCGAGATCGGTCGCGCCTTGACCCGGGGCATTCTGCCGATGCTGAGCCCGGTGATCATCATCGTCGGCATCTTGTCGGGTCTGTTTACCCCGACCGAAGCCTCTGCGGTCGCTCTGGTCTACACGCTGGTGATCGCACTGGCGGTCTACCGGACAGTGAGCGGCAGCGAGCTCTGGCGCATTTTCCGCGAGACTGCTGTCGACACCGCGGCGCTTCTTCTGATCATCGCCGGCTCGGCAATCTATTCGTGGGTACTGGCTCGCTATCAGGTCACATCCGACATCACCGCGTTCCTGTCGGCCAATATCGACAATCCGCTGATCCTGCTGCTGTTGCTGAACCTCTTCATACTGGTGATCGGCTGTTTCATCGACTCTGTGCCTGCGCTGTTCCTGCTGACACCGCTGCTGACACCGTTGATCCAGCAATATGGCATCGATCCGGTGCATTTCGGGGTGATGATGATCTTCAATTTGATGATCGGGCTGGTCACGCCACCGGTGGGCACAGTGCTGTTCACTGTGGCGAGGGTCGCAGATATCCCCTTCGGCTCTCTCGTGCGCGAGGTTTTGCCCTTCTACATCCCGCTGTTCGGCATGCTTCTGGCAATCACCTTCCTGCCTTGGCTGGTGACCCTTGTGCCGCAACTGCTGCTGCACTGACGACGACAAGACAAAGGAGATACAAATGGCTGTTCTGATCTACGGCGGGCTCGGACATGTCGGGTCATGGGTTGCGCGCAAACTGATCGACCAGGGCGAGGAGGTGATTATCTTCGACATGGGCGCCCCGCGCTTCGACAGCCTTGGCCTCGACTATCTCGAGCAGGTGCGTGACAAGATCACCCTTGAAGCCGTCGATGTGCTCGATGCGCACACAATGCTCGAAATGGCGTTGAAATACAAAAACCGTATCGATGCCATTATCTTTGGTGTCGCGGTGATTGCCGGACCGACCTTTAAGGATCGCCCGTTCAAGAATGTTTCGATCAATACAGTCGGGCTTCTGAACGCGCTCGAGGTGGCCCGGATCCTAGGAGTGCCGAATTTCGTAAACCTTTCCTCCGGTGCGGTCTACGGCGACCAGCCCGGCGGACAGACCGAAGACACGCCCTTCACCGTGACTGACCTTTATGGCGCCACGAAGGTCGCCAATGAGGTGCTCGCCACGCAGTACGGCGCCACCTACGGGTTCGACGTGCGCAATGCGCGGCTCTACTTTGTCTATGGCCCCGGCAAGCGCCCAGAGGTGATGCACCCGCTTTATCAGGCGATGTTCGGCCCCTTGGCCGGCATGGAGGGCATCCACTCCCCGAATGGCGGCGATCAGCAACTGGATTGGACCCATGTCGAGGACACCGCCGCGGGGATCATCGCGCTTCTTCAGGCCGAGGGCATGGCTGGCGAGGCGGTGAATATCTCCTGCGGCGTCGCTTATCAGCACCGGGACATCGTGGAACGAGTCGCCAAGCTGCTCGGGAAGGACAGCGGCATGGAACTCGGGCCCGGACCGTTTACGCCGCGCGGCGCGCCGCTCGACATCGGCAAGGCACGTGAACGCCTCGGCTTTGCGCCACGCTATGCGGATATCAATGATGGGCTCGCCGACTACAAAGCGTGGCTCGACAAGACCGGCTGATCCCAACCCAGGCCCCGCGGCCCAATCGGGCCGCGGGGGCGAGGAAAGTCGCGTTGCTGCGTTAAAGTTGTGGCTAGCTCCGCGCACCGTTTGCGGAGCCCGGGTGGCCAAAAGTAGCTCCAACTCAAGAAAGACCCGCGATGACAGACCGATTTTCCGCAGATTACCTGCTTCGGACACGCGAAGACGCCGCGCGCACCGCACAGATCATCGCCGGGGAGCAATCGTCCGGTACATTCGTTCAGGTGCCCGGTGAAGACGAAGCGCTGAAAGCCCGCTCGGCAGCGCGCGTCGAACTTCTGGAACAGGTCGAAGATCCGGACACGCCGGTTTTGGCCGGCAGCTCCGGCACCGGCCCGGCCGCCAGCTGGCGCCTGCGCCTGTCGTGGCCACTCGAGAACATCGGTCCATCGTTGCCCAACCTCGTGGCGACGATCGCAGGCAATCTTGGCGAACTGAAGCAGGTAGCGGGCCTCAAGCTAACCGCTCTGGACTTGCCCGAAGCCTTCTTCACCACTTATCCCGGCCCCGGTTTCGGTATCGAGGGAACCCGCCGCCTCACTGGCGTGGAGAGGGGCCCACTCATTGGCACGATTATTAAGCCCTCGGTGGGCCTGACCCCAGAAGGTACGGCGGCGCTTGTGGATCAGCTCTGCGCCGGCGGCATCGATTTCATTAAGGATGATGAACTGCAGGCCGATGGCCCGATGTGCCCCTTCGATGAACGCCTCGGCGCCGTGATGGAGGTGATCGACCGCCATGCGGACCGCACCGGCCGGAAGGTAATGTACGCTGCAAATATTACCGGCGAGGTCGAGGAGATGCGGCGCCGCCACGATCTGGTCGCCGAACGCGGCGGCACCTGCGTCATGGTCAGCCTCAACTCGGTGGGTCTTGCGGGGTTCACAGCCCTGCGCCGCCACGCACGACTGCCGATCCATGCGCACCGCAACGGGTGGGGCATGCTCGGCCGCCCGGCCGATAGCGGCTGGAGCTATCCCGCTTGGGCCACGCTCTGGCGGCTGGCTGGGGCCGACCACATGCACGTCAACGCCATCGCGAACAAGTTCTGGGAGCCCGACGACAGCGTCGTGGCCTCGGCCCGGCATTGCCTTGCCCCACTGCACGAGGATCACCCTTGCCGCGTGATGCCCGTGTTTTCCTCCGGCCAGACGGTAATGCAGGCCGCTCCCACATTCGCCCGGCTGCAGAGCACCGACCTGATTTTCTGTGCCGGGGGCGGCGTTGTCGCACACCCGAGTGGGATCGCGGCAGGCGTGCAATCATTGCGCGAAGCCTGGGAAGCCGCGGTGTCAGGCATCTCTATGGAGCAGGCTGCAGCGAGCTCGCCCCTGCTGGCACAGGCGGTGGAGAAATTCTCGTGACCACGGTGCAAGGCAATGTGCGACTGGCTTTCTATGGCGACGATTTCACCGGCTCGACCGATGCGATGGAAGTCACCGCCTTCGCTGGTTTACGCACGGTGCTATTCACCCGGGTCCCTGATTCCGCGCTGCTCGGCCGCTTCATGGATTACGATGTCATCGGAGTCGCCGGAACCTCCCGAGCCCAAGACCCCGAATGGATGGATGCACATCTACCTGGGGCGTTCGCCGCGCTAGCACAGCTGGGACCTCGGATCGTTCAATATAAGGTCTGCTCCACCTTCGATTCCGCCCCGAATATCGGATCGATCGGGCGCGCCATCGACATCGGCATGCGTGAGATCGGAGGCCGTTGGTCGCCTTCGGTAGTTGGCGCACCGCAGCTTGGCCGATGGCAGGCCTTCGGTACGCTCTTTGCACGCGCGGGGAGCCAGACCTACCGGATCGATCGGCACCCCACCATGTCGCGCCACCCGGTCACACCCATGCACGAGGCCGACCTGAAACTTCACCTTGCCGCCCAGACCGACCGACCGGTGCGGGGCGTGGACGGAGGCCTGCTGCATAACTTCACCGTTCCGGTGCCAGATGGTCTGGCACCCGTGGTGTTCCTGGACGTGTTCGACGCGGCGACGCAGGAGCAGGCGGGCCGACTGGTTTGGGAGGAGGCAATGACGGAGCCGCTCTTCAGCGCATCCTCCTCGGGCCTGCAATATGCGCTCGCTGCCCACTGGCGCAGCTGCGGGCAGCTTCCCGAGCAGGCCGCAGCGCTGCCGCCTGCGCCACCTGCAGAGCGACTGCTGGTCCTGTCCGGAAGCTGCTCCCCGGTGACCGCCGAGCAAATCGAGATTGCCGAGGCCTCGGGTTTCGCAACCCTCCGCCTCGATGTAGTTGCAGCCTCCGGAGAGCACGCTGAGTCAGAAATTGACCGGTTGTCCAGTGGCGTTGCCAAAGCCTTCGCCGCAAAGCAGGGGCTTATCATCTTTGCCGCGCGCACAGTGGACGATCCCGCCTTCGCGACATTGCGCAAGGCAGCGACCGAGCGCGGCGTGGAGTTCACAGCCGCACAGGACGCGCTCGGTCGCTTCATGGGACGGCTTGCACGCCGGTTGGTGCCAGAATTTGGGTTGCGCAGGCTCGTTGTCGCCGGCGGCGACACCTCGGGTAGGGTCGTCGAGGCATTGCCCATCGACGCGCTCGAGGTGCTGCATCCGCTTGCCAGCGGCGCGCCGATTTGCCGTTGTCATTCGACCAATTCAGACTTTAGCAGGCTCGAATTGGTACTGAAGGGCGGACAGATCGGCCAACCGGACATTTTCACCGCGGCGCTCTGATACCAATGCAAGTTCGTCGATGGGCTCTTCGCAGCCATATGCCCTGCATGTGCCACAACGGCTATCAGCTTCGCCCGATAAGGCCAGACTATGTAACAACAGGCCGTGGTCGCCGCACGTTATTGCGAACTGCATAACGTTCTCCGGCTGTCGGGCGACGCTAGTCCGAGACCCGCTCGCGGAGCGCCGTCCAACCAAGATCAACCCTGAAGATGCGGCGGGATCGTCGCGATGAAATGCTAGAGGTGATCGCCCAGCAGCCGGACGTGTGCGCTGGCTGCCGACATCGCCTCGTCGGGCCGCCGTCCTTAGAAATAAGCCACACGTAGCCTTCAGCCAAGCTCCTCAAGCTGGGTCGTTCGAGGTGATAGCCAAGAAACGTATCGCTCACGACCGCCCATTGGATGTTCTTCACGCGGCAATAGGATTCCGCTCTGGCCAGCGCACTCGCAAATATCTGTGACGTGCTGCATCCTTATGCGCGTGAGGGAGGGAAACACAATGACCACGATCCGAGGCGAGGACATCACCGAAACGATTCGCGCAGCGCTTCAGTACATCGCGGTTTACCACGCGCCGGACTACATGCGGCGCCTCACCGAGGCTTATCGGAGCGAGGAGAGTCCCGCAGCACGGGACGCGATCGGCCAGATCCTGCAAAGCGCGCGGATGGCGGCGCTCGGCCACCGCCCGGTCTGCCAGGACACCGGAATGGTGACGGTCTTCGCGCGCCTCGGTCAGTCGGCGACGATCTCCGGCGACCGGACATTGGAGCAGTGCATCAACGAAGGTGTCCGCCTTGCCTATCTCGACGAGGGCAATCCGCTGCGCGCCTCGATGGTGTCCGACCCGATCTTCGCCCGGCGCAACACCCGCGACAACACCCCGGCCGTGACACACGTGGAGAGCTGTCTTGGTGACAGGCTCGAGCTGATGGTGGCCGCGAAAGGCGGCGGCTCGGAGAACAAGGCGCGCTATGCCATGCTCAACCCCGCTGCCTCGGTCGCCGACTGGGTTGTCGAGACCGTCGAGGGCTTGGGTGCAGGCTGGTGCCCACCCGGGGTGATCTCGGTCGGTGTTGGCGGCAGCGCCGAGAAGGCCATGCTGCTTTCCAAGCGCGCGCTAATGGACGAGATCGACATGCACGACCTGCTGGAGCGCGGCCCCGCAACACCCGAAGAGGAGTTGAGGGTCGAACTCTATCGGCGGATCAACGCCCTGGGGATCGGCGCGCAGGGGCTCGGCGGGCTGACCACGGTGGTCGACGTGAAGGTCACGTCCTACCCGACCCATGCCGCATCGAAGCCGGTGGCGCTGATGCCGCAATGCGCAGCAAACCGGCACGCCAAGGTGACGCTCACCGGCGAGGGGCCGGTCTACCTTGATCCACCCGACCTCTCGCTTTGGCCCGAGATCGACGGCAGCGCGTCTGACAGGACCCTGCGCCGGGTGAATGTCGACACGCTAACCAAGGAGGAAATGGCCCAGTGGCAGCCCGGAGAGACGCTGCTGCTGAGCGGGCACATCCTCACGGGACGCGATGCCGCGCACCGGCGTATCAGCGAGATCCTCACGCGGGGTGAGACGTTACCCTTCTCATTGCAGGGCCGGGTTATTTACTACGTCGGGCCGGTCGATCCGGTCGGCTCCGAGGTGGTGGGCCCCGCCGGGCCGACCACCTCGACCCGGATGGACAGCTACACGCAGATGATGCTCGACCAGGGGCTGCTGTCGATGATCGGCAAGGCAGAGCGCGGGCCCGATGCAGTCGAGCGCATCGCTGCAGCCGGCGCGACCTACCTCATCGCCGTGGGCGGAGCGGCGGTTTTGGTATCGCGGGCGATCCGGGGCGCGCGCATGGTCGCCTTCGAGGACCTCGGCATGGAGGCGGTCCGCGAGTTCGAGATCCGTGATATGCCGGTGACCGTGGCGGTGGACAGCACCGGGCAGTCGGTACACCGGCTCGGCCCGGCGCGCTGGCGCCGAGACCCCGCGCCTGCCGAAAGCTGAACCGACCCTCCTCGCGTCAACCGGAGGGGCCATAGACTGAGCATATGGCCCCCATGACAAACCCGTATTTCCGCTGATCCGCCGCGATGCGGCAGTCTGCAGACCAAGGCGCCTCTGGGCGCAGGTAAAGCCGACGTAAGGAGAGCGCGTTGCTTCAGCACGTTGAAGAAGACTTTCAGGACATTCGCGACGCAGTGCGCGCGCTCTGTGCCCAGTTTCCCGACGAGTACCACCGCAAGATCGACGAGGCCCGCGGCTACCCGGAAGAGTTCGTCGACGCGCTGACCAAAGCGGGCTGGATGGCCGCGCTGATCCCCGAGGACTACGGCGGCTCGGGACTGGGGCTGACCGAGGCCTCGGTGATCATGGAGGAGATCAACCGCGCCGGCGGCAACTCCGGCGCCTGCCACGGCCAGATGTACAACATGAACACGCTCGTGCGGCATGGTTCCGAGGAGCAGCGCCGTCGCATCCTGCCCAAGCTGGCCTCGGGCGAGCTGCGCCTGCAATCCATGGGGGTGACCGAGCCGACCACCGGCACCGATACCACCAAGATCAAGACCACCGCCGTCAAGAAGGGCGACCGCTACGTGATCAACGGGCAGAAGGTTTGGATCAGCCGGGTGCAGCACTCCGACCTGATGATCCTGCTCGCCCGCACCACGCCTCTCTCGGAGGTGAAGAAGAAATCCGAGGGGCTGTCGATCTTCCTCGTCGACATCAAGGAGGCGATGGGCTCGGGCATGGAGGTCCGCCCGATCCCCAACATGGTCAACCACGAGACCAATGAGCTCTTCTTCGACAACCTCGAGATCCCCGAGGAAAACCTGATCGGCGAGGAGGGCAAGGGCTTCAAGTACATCCTCACCGGGCTCAACGCCGAGCGCACGCTGATCGCGGCAGAATGCATCGGTGACGGCTACTGGTTCATCGACCGGGTTTCGAAATACGTCGGCGAGCGTACCGTTTTCGGCCGTCCCATTGGTCAAAACCAGGGCGTGCAGTTCCCCATCGCGGAAAGCTATATCGAGGTCGAGGCCGCAAACCTCATGCGCTACAAGGCCTGCGCGCGCTTCGACGAGGGCAAGCCCTGCGGCGCCGAGGCCAATATGGCCAAGTATCTCGCAGCGAAGGCCAGTTGGGAGGCGGCCAACGCCTGCATCCAGTTCCACGGCGGCTTCGGCTTCGCCTGCGAGTACGACGTCGAGCGCAAGTTCCGCGAAACGCGCCTCTATCAGGTCGCGCCGATCTCGACCAACCTCATCCTGTCCTATGTCGCCGAGCACGTGCTCGGCCTGCCGCGGAGCTTCTGATGACCCTCCCCCTTGCCGGCCTGAAGGTCGTTGCCGTCGAGCAGGCGGTGGCGGCACCTTTCGCCACCTCGCGTCTTGCCGATGCCGGCGCCGAGGTGATCAAGATCGAACGTCCCGAGGGTGACTTCGCGCGCGGCTACGATGCCGTCGCAGCGGGGCAATCGAGCTATTTCGTCTGGCTCAACCGCGGCAAGACCTCGGTCGCGCTCGACCTGCGGTCCGATGGTGGACGCGCGGAACTGGCGCGGCTACTCAAGGATGCCGACGTGCTGGTCCAGAACCTCAAGCGCGGCGCACTTGGCCGACTGGGCTTCACATCCGAGCGCCTCGCCCGCGACTACCCGAAGCTGATAACCTGCTCGATCACCGGCTATGGCGAGGGTGGTCCCATGGCAGACCGCAAGGCCTACGATCTGCTGATCCAGGCGGAGTCGGGGCTCTGCTCGATCACCGGCGGCCCGTCGGAACCAGCGCGCGTTGGCATGTCCATCGTCGATGTCGCCACCGGCGCCACCGCCCATGCCGCCATTCTCGAGGCGCTGATCGCGCGAGGGATCACCGGAAAGGGCACGGCGATCACCGTCTCCATGTTCGACGTCATGGCGGAATGGATGACCGTGCCGCTGCTCAACCACGAGGGCGGTAAGACCCCGCGCCGCGTCGGCATGGCGCATCCTTCGATCTCGCCCTACAGCGCCTTCGAGACCCGTGACGGCCAGCTCATTCTTATCTCAATCCAGAGCGACAGGGAATGGCGGATGCTGTGCGAGCACTTCCTGCAGCGCCCCGAGCTTGGACGCGATCCGCGCTTTGCCACCAACGTCGCGCGGGTGGCCAACCGTCCCGAGACCGATGGCCTCGTCGCCGAGGCCTTCGCCCGGATGAGCCACGACGAGGCTATGGCCGCGCTGGACAGGGCGGATGTGGCCATGGCGTCGGTGAACGATATGGCAGGGCTTTCAACCCATCCCCATCTGAGGCGCATCGAGGTCGACACGCCCAACGGGCCGGTGTCCTACCCTGCACCTGCACCGCGCGTTGCCGGAGAAACCCGCAGCTACGGTCCGGTGCCGGGCCTGCCAGCGCCGCATCTCGAGACGGAGAATTGAGCATGAGCGAAACCATGACCGATCCGGAAATCGACATCGACGCCCTTCGTCGCTGGATCGGCCGGACCGAGACCCGCTCGGAACTGCTCACGCCTGCGCTTGCCGAACGTTTCAACGCCACCTTCGGGCGCAACGGACCACTCGACGCCGGCGCCGAGGCGCCCCTGCTCATCCACCTTTGCCTCACCCAACCAGCTGTGCCCGCAGGCGAACTTGGCCCGGATGGACATCCCACGCGCGGAGGCTTTCTGCCGCCGGTTCCGCTGCCCCGTCGCATGTGGGCCGGCGGTGCCTTCACCTTCCACCGTCCGCTGCGCCTCGGCGCGACGGTCACGCGGCTTTCGACCATCCGCGACGCAGTGCTCAAGCGTGGCCGCACCGGACCGCTCTGTTTCGTCACCGTCGAGCACGAGATTTCAGACGGCGATGGCCCCGCGGTCACCGAGCGCCAGGACATCGTCTATCGCGGTGTCGATACCGGAGCGCCAAAGGCCGAGCCCGACGCCGCCGCGCCCGGCGCGCACCGCAAGGAGATTGCAGCAGATACCGTACTCCTGTTCCGCTACTCCGCGCTCACCTTCAACGGCCATCGCATCCACTATGACCAGCCCTATGTCACCGGTGAGGAAGGCTACCCCGGGCTGATCGTGCACGGCCCGCTGCAGGCGACGCTGCTGGCCCAATATGCCGCCGACCTGCGTGGCGCGATGCCTTCCGAATTCCGCTTCCGAAGTCTGTCCCCGCTTTTCGACACGGCGGACTTCGCGCTGAACGCGCAGGACACCGCGGAAGGCATGAGCCTCTGGACCTCGCGGCCGGGTGGGCCCGTCGCGATGGAGGCAATCGCCCGATGGTAAGCCTCGAGACGCTCCGCGCCCCGCTCTTCGTGCCCGCCGACCGCCCCGACCGCTTCGCCAAGGCGGCGGCCTCGGGCGCCTGCGCGGTGGTCCTCGACCTCGAGGACGCCGTGGCGGTGGAGGCCAAGGACGCGGCCCGCGCCGCGCTCGCCTGCGATTTCACCGATCTTCCCGTCCTGGTCCGGGTCAACCCCGCCGCCACGCCATGGCACACTGCGGACGTCGAGGCCGCCGCCGCCCTGCCCTTTGCAGCAGTCATGCTGCCCAAGGCGGAATGCCCGGATGCCGTCGCCGAGGTCGCGCAGCGGGCGGGCCGTCCGATCCTGCCGCTGATCGAAAGCGCGCGCGGGCTTGCCGCCGCGCGAGAGATCGCCGCCTGTGCGAACGTGCCACGCCTCGCCTTTGGGTCGATCGACTTTTGCGCCGACATCGGTTGCGAGCACCTTCGCGACACTCTGCGCTCGGTGCGGCTCGAACTGGTCATCGCCTCGCGCCTCGCCGGGATCGCCGCGCCGATCGACGGTGTAACCACCGACCTCTCGGACCCCGAAATCACCGAAGACGACAGCCGCCATGCCCGCAGCCTCGGCATGAGCGGGAAGCTCTGCATCCACCCGCGGCAGATCGCACCGATCCGGATCGGCTTTGCCCCGACCGCCGCCGAAAGGGACTGGGCCGCGCGCGTCCTGGCCTCGGGGGACGGGGCGGTTGCAGTGGATGGCGCCATGGTCGACGAGCCGGTGCGCCTGCGCGCCCGCGCCATTCTGGCGAACGCGGGCTGAGTTCAGCCTGGCAGCTTACGCAGGACCCGGACCATGTGCGGCTGGGTGAGCTGGTAGGGCGCCTCGTCGCCGGGGGTCTCGGCCCAGTGCAGGAAGTCCCGGGTCACGGCCTCGGGATCAGCGTCGATGAGGGCCTGGCGCGCAGGGTCCGCCGCGCAGAGATAGGTGACAAAGGCGTCTACGGACGCGAAGCGGCTGATCCGGTCAAGCTGCACATCCTCCACGGTCTCGCAGCGCTGACCGGCACCGAAGCGATCCAGCGCCGCGCGCGCCTGCGCGCGCACCTCCGTTTCGTCGTCAACCCGGCGCATCACCTCGAAGAAGCTGCCCAGGGCCAGCGGCTCGACGACCACAAGAACGCCGTCCGGCCGCAGCAGGCGCCATGCCTCCGCGAGCCCGGCGTCCATCATCCCCTCCGGAACATGGTGCAGGGAATTCAGAAAAACCGCCGCGCCGAAGCTGCCCGCCCGCGCGGGGATGGCCTCGGCCCCCGCCTGCAGAAACTCGGCCCCCGGTGCCCGGCCCCGGGCGATCTCCAGCGTTTCTGCTTGCGGGTCCACACCGGTGACGGCGTAGCCGCGACGCACCAGCGCCGCTGCGAGATCACCCCTGCCGCAGCCAATGTCGATGACGCGGCGCACCTCCTCGGCGGCAAGCACACCGAGGATCTTGGCCGTTACGACGCTGGTCTCGGGCGTCGCCCCCTGCCCCGTCGCCTGGCGGGTCGCGTCGAGCATCTTGCGGCTTGGCATGGGTCTTCTCCTCTGGCCTGGGGGTACCGGGACGGGATGCAGGATCAGACAGTTCTGCCGCCGTCGACCTCAAGGATCACGCCGGTGATGAAATCCGCCTCGTCCGAACCGAGATAGAGCGCGGCATTGGCGACGTCGCGCGGTTCGGAGAAGCGACCCATGGGGATCGTCGCGAGGAACTTCTGCCGGTTTTCTGGGGTGTCAGGCATGCCCATGAATTGTTCGAGCAGCCCGGTGACCCCCATGACCGGCGCAATGCCGCAGACCCTGATCTTGTCCGGCGCCAGCTCGACCGCCAGGGACTTCGTCATGATGTTCACTGCGCCCTTGGACGAGTTGTACCATGTCAGGCCGGGCCGCGGACGGATGCCCGCCACCGATCCGACATTGAGCATCACGCCGCCACCCTGCTTGCGCCAGAGCGGCACGCAGGTCTTGGTCATGTGGAAGACCGACAGCACGTTGATGTCGTAGATCCGCCGGAAAGTTTCTTCGTCGGTTTCCATCAGCGGCCGGTTCGGGTTGGTCCAGCCGGCGTTGTTGACCACGATGTCCAGACTGCCGAAGGCCTCGGTGGTCTGCGCCACCGCCGCCTCGACCTGGTCGGACTTGGACACGTCGCAGGTGACCGCGATGGCGTTCGGCCCGAGTTCCTCGGCCACGGCGCGGGCGCCATCGGCGTTGAGGTCGGCCACGGCGACTTTGGCCCCCTCGCGGATATAGACCTCGGCGATGCCCTTGCCGAAGCCCGAGGCCGCGCCGGTGATCATAGTTGTCTTGCCCTGAAGTCTCACTTTCATTCTCCTAGCCATGTCTTTCGGGCCGGCCCCCGCGGGCCGGCGAAACCTGTCGCAATGTCTTGCAGCCCCGGCGCTCAGCCGTGGTTGTTCACGACCGTCTTGATGTGGGAAAACTCCAGCAATGCCGCGAAGCCCTTCTCGCGGCCGTGGCCGGATTTCCGGATGCCGCCGAAGGGCAGCTCGACACCGCCACCCGCGCCGTAGCCGTTAATGAATACCTGCCCGCAGCGCAGCGCCTTGGCGATACGTTGCTGCCGGGCGCCGTCCTTGGTCCAGACCGCCGCGACCAGCCCGTAGTCGGTGCCATTGGCGATGCGGATGGCCTCGGCCTCGTCGTCGAAGGGGATCATCGCCAGCACCGGGCCAAAGACCTCCTCTTGCGCGATCCGCGCTTCCGGCGCGCAGGGGCCGAAGATGGCGGGGGCAACGTAGTAGCCGCCCTCGGGCGCGTCAGCCGCGATCCCGCCCCGCGCGATCAGCGGCGCATCGGCCTCCGCGATGTAGCCCTCGACCCGGCGCTTCTGCTTGGCCGAAATCAGCGGGCCGAGCACCGCCGCCTCATCCGAAGCGCTGGCCTCGATGCCCTCGAAGGCGGTCTTCAGCTCGGACACGACGCGGTCCCAGAGGCTGCGATGCACCAGCGCCCGCGTGCCCGCCGAACAGGTCTGCCCGCCGTTCTGGATCAGCGCTTTGACGACCACAGGGATCGCCGCGTCGAGATCTGCGTCTTCGAAGAGGATCTGCGGCGACTTGCCGCCCAGTTCCAGCGTGCAGCCGATGAAGTTCCGCGCCGCCGCGGTCTGGATCATCACGCCCACCTCGGGCGAGCCGGTGAACGAGATGAAGTCGATGCCGCGGTGCTCAGACAGCGCCTTGCCGGCGACATCGCCACGCCCGGTGACGATGTTGAGCGCGCCGGGCGGGAAGCCCGCCTCGACCGCCAGCTCGCCGATGCGCAGTGCCGTGAGGCAGGCGTCCTCGGCGGGCTTGAGCACCGTGGCATTGCCCATGGCTAGTGCCGGGGCCACCGAGCGGCCGAACATCTGCGCCGGGTAGTTCCAGGGGATGATGTGGCCGGTGACGCCATGCGGCTCGCGCTGCACCTCGACGTTGTAGCCGGGCTGGAAGGGGATGATCTCGCCATGCACCTTGTCCGCCGCGCCGCCATAGAATTCGAAATATCGCGCGGTCACTTGCATGTCGGCGCGCGCCTGCACGATGGGTTTGCCATTGTCGGCGGACTCGAGCTGCGCCAGTTCCTCGGCATGCTCGAGGATCAGTGCCGAGAGCTTCAGCATGAGCCGGCCACGTTCCGCCGCCGAGAGCTTGCTCCATGCGCCGCCATCGAAGGCAGCACGAGCGGCGGCAACTGCCGCGTCAACGTCCTCGAGGCCACTGTCGGCAATCGTGGTGAAGGGCAGGCCATCGAGCGGCGAAAGCACCTCCATCTCGGCGCCCGAAGCGGCCGGGAGAAAGTCGTTGCCGACGAGGTTCAGGGGTTTCGGCAGCACGAGGCTGCGCGAGCTAACAGGGAAGTCTTTCATGCACTTTTCCTTTCCGGATCGAGCGACCCTTCGCCGACCTCGCCGCGTTCGATGACCAGCGTCCGGCTGGCGAAACCTCGCAACAACGAGGGATTGGATTCAGTAATGATGAGGGTGATGCTGCGGTCGCTGTCGCGCAGGGCGCGCAGCGCGTCGGCGTAGCGCAGGGCCAGCGCCGGTGCGAGGCCTTGGAACGGCTCGTCCAGCATCACTAGCTTCGTGCCGAGCATGAGCGCCCGGGCAAGAGCGACCATTTTGCCCTGCCCGCCCGAGACGTTGCCTGCAGGGCGGCCCGCCATTTCTTTCAGCTCGGGCAGGATGTCGTAGACCTTGTCCAGCCGGCGCTTCGTCTCCGCGGCGCCGAGCCGAGCCGCATCGGCGGGCAGCAGGATGTTCTCCTCGACGGTGAAGGCCGAAAACAGCCGCCTGTCTTCGGGAGAGTAGCCGATCCCCAGTCCCGGGCGCTTGGGTGGCGCCACCGAGGTCAGCGGCTTTCCATCAAAGAGAAGCTCGCCGCGCACCTTTGTGAAGCCCATTATCGTGCGCAGCAGCGTCGTCTTACCCGCGCCGTTGCGTCCGATCAGAGCAAGCGTTTCGCCCGGCTCGATGCGGAAGTTCAGGTCCCGCAGGATCTCGATGATACCGATCGAGGCGGTCACATTGCGAAATTCGAGCATCAGGCCACCTCCTCGCCGATGACGTCCCGGATCACGTCGGGGTGTTCGAGTATCTCTTCCGGCGTGCCGCGCAGTTGCACGTTACCGGCGTTCCAGACCGCCACTTCGTCGGCGTGGCGGGCGACGATGCCCATGTCGTGTTCGACGAAGACCGAGGTGACCCCGGCTTCGGCGAGCGCGCCGACGAGGATCTCCATCACTTCGTGCTTTTGCGACGAGGCCACGCCCGAGGTCGGCTCGTCCATCAGCAACAGGCGCGGTTTCAGCGCCAGTGCCACGGCGATGTCGATCAGCTTGCGCTGCCCTTCCGAGAGCTCGACCACGACCCGCTCCGCCACATCGGAGCAATGCACCAGATCCAGCAGATGCATCATCTCATCACGCTGACGAATGTTGTGCAGGTTCTGCAGCGGGTTGCGCAGCCCCTCGCGGGCCGAGGCCGAGATCAGCAGATTCTCGAGCGCGGTGTGCTCGGTGAACAGCTGCGGGATCTGGAAGGCGCGTGCCACGCCGCGCCGCACGATCTTGCGGGGCGGCAGCGGGGTGATGTCCTCGCCCTCCAGGAAAACCTTGCCCGAGCGCGGCTTCAGCCAGCCGGTGCAGATGTTGAGGAAGGTTGTCTTGCCCGCGCCGTTGGGCCCGATGATGGCGAGGTTGCGCCCGGCCTCGATCTGCATCGAGACATTGTTGGCCGCGGTCACGCCGCCGAACTTGATCATGAGCTCGCGCGTTTCCAAAAGCGGCGGCTTGGCGGCATTCGGCATGTTCATCGCGTTCATTCTGCGTTCTCCCTCGTGCTGGTTCGGCTCTTGCCGCCGCGGAGCATGAGCCCGTCCGCGATGCCCATGATGCCGCCCGGCGCAAAGAGGATTATGACCAGCAGGAAGGCTCCGAGCAGCATTTGCCAAATGTCTCCGGCGTAGGCCGAGGCATATACCCGCACGATCTCGTAGATCAGTGCACCGATGAAGGCCCCGCGCACCGAGCCCGCGCCGCCAAGCACTGCGATGAAGACCATCTCGGCCGAGCGAACCCACCAGACGTATTCCGGTGTCACCACGCCCTGGGTCATCGCCATCAGCGAGCCGCCGACACCACAAAGGATCGCCGAGAGCAGGTATCCCGACAAAAGTACGCGCTTGGGCGAGAGCCCGAGGTATTCGAGCCGCGTCTCGTTGGTCTTGATTGTCTGGAAGACCTGACCCACCGGCGAGGCGAACCAACGTAGCGTGAACCATCCCAGCACAACCATAAGCGCGATCGATAGGTAGAAGATCACCGCCTCGAATCCCGCCCGTTCGAGCGCCATGCCCAGCACCGTGGGACGCGGGAGGCGGATGCCGTCGGCGCCGCCGGTGACGTGGTAGAACTTCTCGAGGATGGACCAGAAGATCATCGAGAACGCGAGGTTCAGCATTCCGAAGAAGATACCGCGGTAGCGCACCACGAAGAGCCCGACCAGCAGCCCGCTCAGCGCCGCGCCGATGACGCCCGCTATCAGCACGAGAATAAGGTCCGCCGCCGGAAGCGAGGCCATCAGGAAGGCCCCGGCATAGGCCGAGATACCAAAGAACAGCGCGTGTCCGAAAGACACCTGGCCAGCCCGCAGCAGCACGGTCACGCCGAGCACGGCAATGCCCTTGGCCAGAGCGAGGTTGATCAGAAGCTGCATCGAGGGCGCGATGAAGGGCACCGCTGCCAGCAACAGCACGGCCAGAAGCGTCAGCAGCGCGCGCAGCGAGGGCATGCCGCCGGATTTGACGGCGCCCCGTGACGTGGAGTGTTGGGAAATATCGCTCATGTCGCGTCCTCAGATCTTGCGGGCGACAGGGCTGCCGAAGAGCCCCTCGGGGCGGACCAGCAGGACCAGCACCATGATGAGATAGGGCACGAGTACGGCAATCTCGGGCCAGACGTAGACGGCGAAGGACCGCCCCAGGCCGATCATCAGCGCAGCGATCGCCGCGCCGCCAATCTGTCCCAAGCCCGCCGTGGCGACCACGGCGAAGGACAGCACGATCATGTCTGCGCCCATGCCCGGCAGGATCGAGGTGGTGGGCGAGGCGAGCGCACCTCCGAGCCCGGCGAGCACCGCGCCGACGACGAAGGTGAAAAGGAACACGCGGTCGGCATCGATGCCGATGGACTGCGCGGCCTCGCGATCCTCTGTGGTGGCGAGGATGAGCTTGCCAATCACCGTATGGCGCAGGAAAAAGCGCAGCCCGAAGAGAAGGCCGATCGCGACCAGCGGCAGCAGGATCAAT
This sequence comes from Salipiger sp. PrR002, assembly GCF_010500775.1. NCBI lineage: Bacteria > Pseudomonadati > Pseudomonadota > Alphaproteobacteria > Rhodobacterales > Roseobacteraceae > Salipiger > Salipiger sp. PrR002. The sequence goes on along the minus strand of NZ_JAAGOU010000024.1, from coordinate 39,154 downwards.
TGGTAGACCGTGTAGGTCACGCCAAAGAGCGTCACATTGCCGAGCGCCTGCAGCGCGCTGGCCTGGAAATAGGGCTGCGTGCCCCAGACGAGACGCTGAACGTCCTCGAGGATCATGAACACCGCGAACGTGACCAGAAGCTGCAGCACCTCGGGCTTGTCGTAGATGCGCCGCAGCAGCAGCCACTCGATTGGTCCGCCCAGCAGCACGCCCACCAGGACCGCCGACACGAGCATCAGCGGGAAGGCGAACACCGGGGCGAAGCCGAGCGCGAGGAAGAATCCGGTCAGCGAGACCGTGGCATAGGCCCCGATTGCGTAGAGCGAGCCATGGGCAACATTCAGGATGCGCATCACGCCGAAGATCAGGGTCAGTCCGAGCGCGACGATGAAGACCAGCGCTGCGTAGGAGATTCCGTCGAAAAGCGCGAGCAGGAAGATGGTCAGGTTCATGAGACTGCCTCTTTTTGGTGGGCCGTTCGAATGTGTCGCGGGAGAGCGCCCGGGCGCTCTGAATGGCCCAAATCGGCCGGCAACCGGCTTGGGTCGTCAGATCAGCCCAGCACGAACGCCGGCCATGTCGAGAGCCCGTCCGGCGCGTGCGCCGGACGGGAGCGCATCAGTTCTCGTAGGTTTCGACCGACAGCCCGTCGGCGAAGCTCGCATCGAGGCCCTTGATCCAGTCGATCGAGGTCTCGCCCACCGGAGGCAGCAGCCCTTCGCCGTCGAAGATCATGATGTTCTCGAGGGTCGCGAACGGGTACTCGCCGGTCTGCGCGCTGGTGCCCATGAGCTGTGACTCGACGCCCTGGTGATCCTCGCGCAGGTGCAGCGCGCGGCCGAGGCCTTGAAATTTGAGTCCGTCGAGCGCCGCCAGCAACTGCTCCTCGTCCGGCCAGTCAACGCCGTTGTCGGCAATGGCCTTCTCGTAAGCGGTCTTCAGCGCCGAAAAGGCTTGGCTGGCATGGAAGACCGAATAGACGGGGATGTCGCCGGTGGCTTCCTTGTACTGTTCCATGAACCCTTTGAAGTCGGGGTCATCACGGCGCTCGGGGTGCAGGAAGTAGTGATCGCCGCGCGCGCCGACGATGTGGCCTGCGGGCAGGCTGCTGCCGAGACGCTCGAGCGAGCTTTCGGCCAGCGGCAGCACGAAGGTCGAGGTATTCATCAGCCCGCGCTGGAAGGCCTGCTGCACGAAGGTGTCGAGATCGCCGCCCCAGGATGTCGAGAGCACCACGTCCGGACGCAGCGCCTGCAGACGCGAGATCTCGGTCGAGAAGTCCGGCGCGCCGAACTTGGGAAAGAACTCGCCCACCACTTCCACGTCGGGCTTCATCACTTCGAGCGCGGTGTGGAAAATGTCCCAGCTGTCGCGGCCCCAGGCGTAGTCCTGGTTCACCACCGCGATCGTCTTGAAATCCGGGTGGGTCTTCAGGAGGTAGGCCACAGCCGCGAGCATCTCGGACGTCGCGTTGCCCTGCGGGCGGAAGACGTAGTCATAGCTGTCTTCCTCGAAGATGCGCTGCGTGCCGCAGTCCCACATCAGGTTCGGCACCTTCAGGTCCTCTGCCAGCGGCGCGAGGGTCTGGCAGTTGCCAGAGGAGATCGAGGCGAGCATCACTTCGGCGCCCTCTGTCTGCGCCACGCGGCGGTATTCCGAGGTGAGCGCCTCGGCGCCGGCGCCCTCGTCGATGTAGGTCACTTCGATGGGCACCCCATTGATGCCGCCCTCGGCGTTGAGGTTCTCGACGAAGATGTTCATCGCATCGCGCGCCGGAACGCCGAACACCGAGGCCGGGCCGGTCAGGAACGTTGTCATGCCGATCTTCAACGCCTCGGGCTTGTCCGCGGCCACCGCGGCCAGCGGCATCGCCACGCAGAGCGCAGATGTGGTCAGTAGCTTCTTCATGTTGGTCTCCTCCCTGTTTCAGTCCCGATCAGCGAATTGCGATCGGGTTGATGATCATCTGCACGGCGCCCTGCAGTCGGGCCTGTCCAAGCACGAACAGGAACTCGTGCACGCCGTCCTCGGCGAGCGCGCGGGTGTCCATGTTCTCGAGGATGTAGATGCCGTGTTCGGGCTGCAGAATCTGGTGTGCGCGGAATGCCTGTCCTTCGGTTTCCGCCGGGACCACCTCCATGCCCCAGGTGTCGGCACCCACGGCCATGACACCGATCTCGGCCAGGTATTCCGCCCCGCTCACTCCGACGCCGGGCTCGACCGCGCCGAAGCGTTCCGGATCCGGCGAGTCGCCATCGAGCAGGTCCATCCAGTTCGAGTTGAACAGAACCACATCCCCCTCGCGCAGTTCGACGCCCTGCGCGTCCGCCGCGGCCTGGATGTCCTCCTGTGTGTAGGCCGTACCCTCCTCGACCATGTCGGTGCCGTAGTAGGCCGCCATATCCAGCAGCACGCCGCGGCCGACGAGGCCAGGCAGCTTTTCGAGCCCCAGTTCAGTGAGGCCCGATGCCGGAGCGAAGTCGCCATAGGTCCGGCCGCCGTAATAGACATGATCGACCCCGGCATGACCGAGCCCGTCGATCTGCGGCCCAATGCCGAGCCAGCCCATGAAAATGTCGTCGTTATAGGTGAAGTTGTTCTCACCAAGGCCCGAATTACCGTTCTGACCCGGCTGCAGCACCGTCAGCGACAGGCTGCGCGGCGGAAAGGCCGGCGTGTCCGGTCCGACGATCATGCCAAGGCTGTAGACCTTGCCCTCGGTGACCAACTCGGCGGCCATCTTCACCCGCTCGGGGGTCATCAGGTTCGCCGCGCCGAGCTGGTCATCGGCGCCCCACTGACTTTGCGTCCAGTCCTGCGCCGACGCGGTCTGCATCGAGAACGTCAGCGCGAGCCCGGCAACGACCAGACCAAGGCCTTTCATCAATGCGCCGTCGATTGCGCTCTCTGCTTTTGATTGAGTCCTCATAGCTTCCTCCCAGAGCCCGAGATGTGATGGAGCGTAGGGTCAGAGCGTGAACCGCCGCCAATACGTTGGCGCAATTCCGGTCATAGGTTTAAGCTATGCCCCTAGGGAAAGGTGTTTCGACCCTCGCCCGAAGCCTTAGCCTGAGCATTAGAGGAGCCGCTCAGGCTTATGGGAGGAGAGAAGGATGAAGATCGAAGCTGCCGTGCTCTTGCACGGGGGAGTGGAGCGCGATTTCGAGGCCGCGAATGCGCTGGAGGTGCGCGAGCTCGACCTCGCCGCGCCCGGGCCGGGCGAGGTGCGAATCCGCGTCGCCGCGGCGGGCGTGTGCCATTCCGACCTGTCGGTGATCAACGGCACGCGGCCGCGCCCGGTGCCGATGGTTCTGGGGCACGAGGCGTCGGGCTTCGTCGAGGAGGTCGGCGCGGGGGTCGACGATCTTGCCCCCGGGGATCATGTTGTCTGCATCTTCGCGCCGGGGTGCGGCAGCTGCCTGCCCTGCGCCGAAGGACGGCCCGCGCTTTGCACCCGCGCGGCGAAGCACCATGGCGTCGGCGAGCTGATGACCGGACACCGCCGCCTGTCGATGGACGGCGCGCCGGTAAATCACCACGTCGGGGTTTCCGCTTTTGCCACCCATGCCGTTCTTGCGCGCCAATCGCTGGTGAAGGTCGAAGCTGACCTGCCCCCACACATCTCGGCGCTGTTTTCTTGCGCCATGCTCACCGGCGCGGGCGCCGTGTTCAACACCGCGCGGGTGATGCCCGGCTCGAAGGTCGCGGTCTTCGGGCTCGGCGGCGTCGGCCTGTCGGCCATCCTCGGCGCGGTGGCGGCCGGCGCGGGCGAGATCATCGCCATTGATCCGTTCGAAACGAAGATGCAGACCGCGGTTGAGATGGGCGCGACCCGCACCGTGAAGGCCGACGAACACACAATTGAAGCCGTGCGCGACGCCACGGGCGGCGGCGTCGATGTGGCGATCGAGCTTGCCGGTTCGACCAAAGCGCTGGAGACCGCCTGGGGCTGCACCTGCCGCGGTGGCACGACCGTCACCGCCGGCCTGCCCCACCCCGACGCCCGCATGTCCCTCAACGCGCTTCAACTGGTGGCCGAAGAACGCACACTCAAGGGCAGTTACATCGGTTCCTGCGTACCGCAAAGAGACTTGCCTCGCATGTTCTCTTTGCACGCGCAGGGCAAGCTACCGGTCGAGAAAATGCTGACGCATCGAATGAGACTGCGCGACATCAACCGCGCGATGGACCAGCTCGACCAGGGCACCGCCATCCGCCAGGTGATCGAGTTCGGCGGATGATCGACATTAGACAGCTACGCTATTTTCTCGCCATCGCCGATTCGCCGTCGATTTCGGCGGCGGCGCACAGCATCGGGGTTGCTCAGCCCTCGCTGTCACAGCACATCCAGCGCATGGAGGAGGAACTGGGTGTCAAGCTGATGGACCGCTCGCCGCGCGGCACGCTGCTGACGCAGGAGGGTCATGTCTTCGTCGAGCACGCGCGGAAGATTTGCGATAGCCTCGACCGCTGCATCGACGACATGCGAGAGCTCGGCGGCGTGGTCCGCGGACGGGTGGGTTTCGGCATGCCCCCGTCATGCTCGATGGTCATGTCGGTGCCGCTAGCTGAAACGGTCCGGCTGGAGCTGCCCGATGTGCGCCTGCGCGCGGTCGAGGCGATGAGCGGCTATCTGAAGACTTGGATCGAGGATGGCACGGTGGACATCGGGTTTCTTTATGACCTGACCGATGCCGGGCATTTGCGGGCGACACATGTGATGGACGAGGAACTGTTCTTCTATTCGGCCCCCGACGCCTGGCCCCTCGATACCCCGCCCGGCGCGCCGGTGCCACTGGCCGAACTGCAACCGCTCGATATGATCCTCACGTCGAACGGGCTGCGCAATATGATCGAGGGTTATTGCAGCAAGCACGGGATCAAGCTGAACGTGGTGGTCGAGATGGACGCGATGACTCAGATCAAGGAGTTGGTCGCGCGCGGCTCGGGTTACACGATTTTTGCCCCCGTCGCCGCGCAGGACTTCGTCAAACGAGGCGAGCTGCTGCGCGCCCCGATCATTGCCCCCACGATGATGCGCCCGGTCTACCTCGTGTCGAACCCGGCCCGGGTCATGACGCGGGCCTGCCGCGCGGTAGAACAGGTCACGCTCGACGTCGCGCGCGAATTGGTCCAACGCGGCATCTGGGAAGCCAGTCTGGTTTAATGCCCCAGCTTTACGCGCGGATCAGCGCGCCAATGTCGCGGGCGGGAACGCTACGCGGGTCGGCATCGATCCGCTCAGCCATGGCCAGCAGCGGCGCGGCGCGCACACCGAGCACCGTCCGGGCTTTGCCAGCAACGCGCTGCATCAGCTCGGCCGGAGGCACGGGAGCGGCGAGGTCGTGCCTGTAGGTGAGCTGAGTTCCGTCTCGCAGAACCAGCGTGCCCTCGCCCTGCTGATCACTGAGCGTAGGGTCGCCCGTGATCTCTACCTTGCGTGCGAAGGCTGCCAATATGGGATCGGCCGCGAGGGCATCTGTGTAGAGCCCGCCCTCACCGGTCTCGAGCCCACTCAGCACCATCCCCGCCAGCCAGACATAGCTGAACTTCACCTCGAGCCCGGTGCGCGGTGCTTTCAGGTCGCAGACCTTGAGCCAGCGCGGGTTGGTCCTGACATGCAGCCTCTCGACCTGCTCGATATCGACCTGCGCGGCAATCGCACGCAGCCCCTCGATCATCGCGTGCAGGCCGTGGCAGCAAGCGTGGAACTTGTAGCGGTTGTCCATGAACCGCATGTCGGACAATCCGTAGATGAACGGCTCCGGCGCGTCGGCATGAGTCTCGACGAACCCCTGCTGCCCGAAAACGCCATCGTCCGGCGAACTCAGCCCCAGCGCCGCGAGCTGTACCGCCTCGACGCCATTGGATGCCGCAATGCCCGCGTTCAGCGGCTTTCCCATGGTGCCAAACTGGCTCTTGAGCCCCGACGCCCGTGTCGCACAGAGCCCGAGCGCCGCGCGCATCTGCGCATCGTCGAGCTTCGCAATGCGTCCGGCTGCGAGCGTCGCGCCAAAAGCCCCAGCCGTCGCCGTCTGATGAAAGCCGCGATTGTAATGCGCCAAGCCAAGCACACGGCCAAGGCGTATTGCGCCTTCGGCCCCGACGAAAAACGCTGTGACAAGCTCCTCCGCCGAGGCATCCTGCGCCTCTGCCATGGCCAGCGCCGCGGGGTAGATGCCGACCGAAAGGTGACCGACGTGGTCAAAATGTGTATCGTCGTAATCCAGCGCATGAGAGATGGTGCCATTGACCATCGCCGCTGTTCGCGCCGGCGCATGGCTGCCGCCGAAGACCGAAACCTCGGCGGACGCTTGCCCCTCCGACGCGGCAAAGCTGCGTATCTTCGTGGCCACGGGCTCGGACGCCCCGGCGATGCCGCAGATCAGCCAGTCGACCAGCGAAACGCGGGCCAGCGCGAGGGCCTCTGCCGGGCAGTGGGCCAGCGGCAGCGCCGCCAGCTCGATTAGTGCATCAAGCGGTTCTGCGACGGCGTTTTCCCGCGTGGCGACATGTGCTTGGAGCATGGGGCGACCTCTTGTGTTTATCACCCGTAGCATCACGTTCAGGTCCTTCGCGAACCAATAGTTCTTGGCTCTGTCGGCCATAGAAGGAAGTTCTGACCAGCGATGCGAAGGGTGGATGTGGCTTAAACAATAGCAGGAAAGTTCGCGATGCGCCGGTGTATGGCAAGGAACTTGGTCGACTTTCGCGGGTCGGCAGCGACCGATAACGCTGAATTATGTAGCCATATCAAGCCTCGAATCTGACCCGAGGTCTCTTCCTTTGGCCGCGATCACGCACTCTTACGGCCGTCAGGCCCGCGCCTTGCGCGCAGACAGAACCTCTTCGGCCGAAGGCGTCGCCAAGTCGAAGTAGTCCAGTGTGCCGGCGTATCCGTTCCCGCCCATGCGCCCGATCGCGTCGAGCTTTTCGTGGTCCGAATAGTATGTCCCAAGGTCAATCACGTCCTCGCGTACGTGCGCCATGACGATCTGCCCGAGGATGATCTCCCGGGCCGAGCTGACCTCGATCCCGAGGTAGCGGCGGCATTCAAAAGCGACCGGCGCCTCGGCGATCCGCGGGCAGGCAACCTTCTCACCGGGAACTGCGGTGAGCCCCGCCATCTCGAGTTCGTCCACCTCGGGGCCGAAAGCGGCCGCCGTCACCGACATCGTCCCAACGTTGGCGCGATCGACGATGTTCACGGTGAAGCACTCGGTCATCCGGATGTTGTAGGCCGTGTCCTTGAAGCTGCGGTCGGGCTTGTTCTCGACACCAAGTGCAAGGATGGGCGGATCGGCGGACAGGCAGTTGAAGAAGGAATAAGGCGCGGCGTTGACCACGCCTTCGGGTGAAACCGTCGTGACCCAGGCAATCGGGCGCGGCACGATCGTGCCGATCATAACCTTGTAGGCCTCGCGGGGTGTCAGCTCCGCGAAGTTGAGCGCGTGGTGCGTCACGTCGCAAGCTCCTTTCCGTAGCGGGACAGGATCGATGAGACGCTGTCCGGTTTCTGCTCAAGTTCGGCCCGCCCGGCAACGGCACCCAGGTGATGGTCCATGATCTGCGTCGCACGGGCGGCATCGCCGGCGCGGATCGCCTGGATGATCTGCGAATGTTCATCCACGGCGCAGTCCGACGAGTGGGACTTGGCGTACATCGCCATGATCAGCGAGCAGCGCAGCACCACCTCGCCGACGTAGCGCGACAGCACAGCGTTGCCGGTCAGCTCGGCGAGCAGCGTGTGGAACTCGCCGGCAAGCCGGATCGAGACCGGTCCGTCCTTTCCGCGCACGCTCTCCTCGCTGCGCACATGCGCCTCGAGCTGGTCGAAGCCGCTGGAGGGGATGCGCTCGACGAGGATGCGGATGACCTCAGCCTCGAGCGCGCGGCGGACCTCGAAAATCTGCTTGGCCTCTTCCAGCGAGGGCTCCGCGACGAAGGCGCCGCGGTTGCGCCGGGTGACCACCAGACCCTCGTTCTCGAGCCGCACCAAGGCGTGGCGCACGATGGTCCGGCTCACGCCAAACTGCTCGCCCACCGTGTCCTCGGGCAGCCGCATGCCCGGCTTCAGGGCCTGCTCGATGATGGCGCGCTTGAGCAGCGTGTGCACGGCGTCGGTGAGTGTCGTTTTTTCGGTCATGGCCCGGAGCCTTGTCGCATTCCTTTGCACTCACCTAGCGTATCCAAGCGATCTCGTCAATTGGATACAATTTGCTTGCAAAGCGAGATACGATGCCGCATCAATCCAGCATCGTATCCAATTTCATCGATTCCCAAATACAATCACCAACAGGGACGGGACCATGACTTTCAGACAGATTCTGCTTGCCTCGGCGGCGCTCGCCACCCTCGCAGGAGCGGCGCAGGCCGAGAACGTGCTCAAGTGGGGCGCCAACCGGGACATCGGCTCGCTCGACCCTTATTCCTACGGCGACAGCTTCACCATCAACGTGCTGAACCACGTCTACGAGGGGCTGGTGCGCTACAATGCCGACCTCAAGATCGAACCGGCGCTGGCCACCAGCTGGGAAATTCTCGACGACAAGGTCACCTGGCGCTTCAAGCTGCGCGAGGGGGTCACCTTCCACAACGGCAACCCTTTCACCGCCGAGGACGTGGTTGCCTCGCTGCAGCGCGTCAGCCATGAGACCTCGCCGCTGAAGGGCAACCTCCCGGCCTATGTTTCGTCGGAGGCGGTCGATGATCTCACCGTCGACATCACGCTCAACGGCACCTACCCGCTTCTCCTCAACGACCTGACAAACATCCATATTTTCGACAAGGAATGGATGGTCGAGCACGATTCCCTGCTGCCCACCGACATTGGATCGGGCACCGAGGGCTATGCGACCTACAACGCCAATGGCACCGGCCCGTTCAAGGTCGAAAGCCGTCAGCCCGACGCCAAGACCGTCTTCGTCGCGAACGCCGACTGGTGGGATGAGCCGCAACACAATCTGGACCGCATCGAGCTGACCCCGGTGACCTCGGCGGCGACCCGCGTCGCGGCGCTGCTCTCCGGCGAGATCAACTTCACCAATGACGCGCCGGTGCAGGATCTTCCCCGCCTCGCCGCCGCGCCCGACGTCGACGTACTCGAGGGCGTGGACCTGCGCACCGTGATGATCGGCTTTCCCTTCCGTGACACATTGGTGTCGGGTGAGCCCAACCCCTTCAAGGAAAAATCCGTGCGCGAGGCGCTCTACAAGGCGATCGATCTCGACCTGATCCAGAGCCGGGTTATGCGCGGCAAATCCCGCACCGCCGGTGCCACCGTGGCGCCGCCGATCCCTGGATATTCGGAAGAACTGGATACAGTTCCCGGATACGATCCTGATGCAGCCAAGTCGCTCCTGGCCGAGGCTGGCGTGCCCGAGGGTCTGCAGTTCGAGTTCAACTGCCTCGCCGATGGACTGGTGAACGAGGAGCAGTTCTGTCAGGCCATCGCCTCCATGTGGTCGCGCATCGGGCTCGCGCCCAAGCTCGACGTGGCGCCGCGCGCGGTGCAGACGCCGAAGCGGACCAATGGCCAGACCGACATCTACACGCTCGGCTGGGCAACGCTGCCGATGCTCGACGCCTACTCGCCGCTGCTGCAAATCTTCCACAGCAAAGAGGGCAACTCGGGCGTCTTCAACTGGGGTGGCTGGTCCTATCCCGAACTCGACGCGCTGATCGACGCGGCGGGCAGCGAACTCGACACCGACACCCGCCTGTCGCTCGAGACCGAGGCCCTGCAGTTCGTCAAGGACGAGATGATCATGATCCCGCTGCACCAGCAGCCCATGGCCTGGGCGGTGACCGACGAGGTCAGCGAGATGCCGCTCTTCCCTGACAACAAGCCGCGCCTGTGGTTCGCGCAAGTCGGCCAGGGCAGCTGAGACAGGCGCGCGGGGGCACCTGTCCCCGCGTCCTTACCCCTCGAGACAGGATGACAGCCGGTGGGCCCGTCCCGCCCGCAAGACAGGAGTGAGCCATGCTCGCCTTTCTCATCAAGCGCACGGCCAACGCGGCCTTCGTGATGCTCGCCGTGGCGCTGCTGGCCTTCGTGATATTCCGCTTCTTCGGCGATCCCGTCGAGATGATGGTCAACGAGCAGGCGACCCAGGCCGACCGCGCCGAGCTGCGCGAGCGACTGGGGCTCAACGACGGTTTCGTCACCCAGTACACGCGCTTCGTCACCAACGCCGCGCAGGGCGATTTCGGCATCTCCTACCGCAACCAGCAGGACGTCATGGTGCTGATCGGCGAGCGCTTCCCGGCTACATTCGAGCTGGTGCTTGTGGCCACGGTGATCTCGCTCGTGGTCGGCATCCCGCTCGGGGTGATCACCGCCGTGCACCGCAACTCGCGACTGGCGAACGCGCTGCAGCTGGGTTCGATCGTCGGCGTCTCGCTGCCGAGCTTCGTGGTCGGCATCCTGCTGATCCTCGGCTTCTCGGTCAGTCTCGGCTGGCTGCCCGCCTTCGGGCGCGGCGAGACGGTGGACATCGGCTGGTGGTCGACCGGGCTGCTCACCCCCTCGGGCCGCGCGGCGCTGGTGTTGCCCGCGCTGTCGCTCTCGACCTTCCAGATCACCCTGGTGATGCGGCTGGTGCGGGCCGAGATGCTCGAGACCCTGCGCAGCGACTACGTGAAATTCGCCCGCGCGCGCGGCGTGCCTAAGGCCCGGGTGCACTGGGTGCACGCGCTGCGCAACTGCCTGATGCCGGTGATCACCCTCACCGGCATGCAAATCGGCAACCTCATCGCCTTCGCGCTGGTCACCGAAACGGTGTTCCAATGGCCCGGCATGGGGCTGCTCTTCATCCAGGCGGTGACCTTCGTCGATATCCCGGTGATGGCCGCCTACCTGATGCTCGTTTCCTTCATCTTCGTGCTGCTCAATACGCTGGTCGACGTGACCTATGCCTGGGTCGATCCCCGGCTGCGCGACGATGCCGCCAAAGCCGGAGGGGCCAATGGCTGACATCACCCCCATGACCGACACTTCGAAAAGCCCCGCCCCGACCACAGCGCCCCGCCGGACGCGCCTTGCCGCGCTGCGCGAGAGCGACCTGTGGTATTCCTTCCGCAGTCATCCCAGCGCGATCTTCGCGGCCTGCCTGCTGGCGTTCGTGGCGATGAGCGCCCTACTGGCACCCCTCATCACGCCGCAGGACCCCTACGACCTCGCCGCGCTCGAGCTGTGGAACGCCGAGATTCCGCCGATCTGGAACGCGCAGGGGCAATGGCCCTACATCCTCGGCACCGACACGCAGGGCCGCGACATCCTCTCGGCGATCCTCTACGGCTCGCGGATCAGCCTTGTGATCGGCTTTGCTTCGGTCATGGTGGCGCTGGCGGTCGGGCTCTCTCTGGGGCTCATCGCAGGTTACTTCGGCGGCTGGATCGACAACGTGATCATGCGGATCGGCGACGTGCTGCTGTCTATGCCCTTCATCCTGATCGCCATCCTCATCACCGCCGTCGCCACCGCCGCGCTGCCGACGCACCTCAAGGATGTGCTCGCCGCGCCGATCCTGATCCTCGCCATCGCTGTGCCGTCCTGGGTACAATACGCCCGCACCGTGCGCGCCTCGGCGATGGTCGAGCGCAAGAAGGATTACGTCAGCGCGGCGCGGCTGATCCGGGTGAAGGCCTGGCGGATCATGCTGCACCACATCCTGCCCAACTGCATGACCCCGATCCTCGTCGCAGCGACGCTGAACTTCGGCCTCGCGATCCTCTCCGAGGCGACGCTGTCCTTCCTCGGCGTCGGCATGCCGCCGGACCAGCCCAGCCTCGGCACGCTGATCCGCGTGGGCAACCAGTACCTCTTCTCCGGCCTGTGGTGGATCGTCGTGTTTCCCGCGATCCAGCTGTGCCTGATCGTCCTGTCGGTCAACATGATCGGCGACTGGCTGCGCGATGCGCTCAACCCGAAACTGAGATGACCATGACTGCAAAGACCCTGAAGAACGTGCGCCCGATGGGCGCTGCTACCACCGACCTGTACATCGTGGACGGCCGCTTTGCCGCCGCCGCGCCCGAGGGCGCCGAGGTCATCGACTGCGGCGGTCGCATCCTGATCCCCGGGCTGGTCGAGGCACACACCCATCTCGACAAGTCGCTGCTCGGCCTGCCGTGGTACCGCAACGAGGTCGGCCCGCGGCTGATCGACAAGATCGACAACGAACGCGAGGTGAAGGTCTCGCTCGGGCTCGACCCGCAGGTGCAGAGCGAGCGGCAGGCGATCCTATCGATCAGCCATGGCACCACCCACATTCGCAGCCACGTCGATGTCGACACCCACCACGGGCTGCGCGGCATCGAGGGCGTCATGGCAACGCGCGAGAAACTGGCGGGCTACGTAGATATCGAGATCGTCGCCTTCCCGCAGTCCTCGATGATTCCGCGACCCGGCACGGTCGAATTGATGGATGAGGCGCTGGCGCTCGGCGCCGACGTTGTCGGCGGTATCGACCCCTGCGGCATCGAGCGCGACCCCAAGGGACATCTCGATGCGGTGTTCCGGCTCGCCGAAAAGCATGGCAAGCCGATCGACATCCACCTGCATGAGCGTGACCTGATGGGTGGGTTCTCGATGGAAGAGATCATCGGCCGGACCCGAGCACACGGGATGCAGGGCAAGGTCACCGTCAGCCACGCCTTCTGCCTCGGCATGAGTGACCGTGCCTATGTCGCATCGCTGCACGAGCAGCTCGCCGAAGAGCGCATCCACATCATAACCACCGCCCCGGCCTCGGCGCCGGTGCCGCTGGTCAAGGAGCTGAAGGCGGCCGGCATCCTCACCGGCGCGGGTTCGGACGGCATCCGCGACACCTGGGGACCCTATGGGAACGCCGACATGCTGGAACGGGCGATGTTCGTCGGGCTGCGCAACAACCTGAGGCGCGACGACGAGGTCGAACTGGCGCTGGACATCTGCACCCATGGCGGCGCCGCGATCATGGAGGTCGAGGGCTACGGACTAGAACCCGGCGATCAGGCCGATGCCGTGCTGGTCGAGGGCGAGACGCTGGCAGAGGCGGTCGCACTGCGCGCGCCCCGGGCGCTGGTGCTCAAACGCGGCATGGTCGTCGCGCGGGGCGGCAAAGCCGTGATCGACGCGCCATGAGCCGCACCCTGCTCTCGGCCCGCTGGGTCATCGGCCACAAGGGCGGCCGCCACGTCGTGCACGAGAACGGGGTGGTGGTGATCGAGGGCTCCCGCGTGTTGCATGTGGGGCGCGACTTCGACGGTGAGGTTGCGCAGCGCGTGGACTACGGGGAGGCGGTGATCTCGCCCGGGTTCATCGACCTCGACGCGCTGTCGGACCTCGATACGACCATCCTCGGCTATGACAATGGCCCCGCGTGGAAGGCGGGCCGGGTCTGGCCCGAGAGCTACGTCGCGCGCGGCCCCTACGAGATGTACTCGACCGAAGAGCTGGCCTTCCAGAAGCGCTTTGCCTTCGCGCAGCTTATCCGCAACGGCATCACCACCGCCCTGCCCATCGCGTCGCTGTTCTACCGCGCCTGGGGCGAGACCGTGGCCGAGTTCGACGCCGCCGCACAGGCCGCCGAGGAGCTGGGGCTGCGCGTCTATCTCGGCCCCGCCTATCGCACCGGCGGGCAGGTCACCGACGAGGCGGGCACGATCCGCGCCATCTACGATGAACCGCGCGGACTGCAGGGGCTGGAGGACGCTGCAGCCTTTGCCACGCGCATCGACGGCACCGCAGGCGGCCGCATCCGCGCGATGTTCGCCCCGGACCGGATCGAGACCTGCACCGAAGAGCTCTTGCGCCGCACTCAGGCGCTTGCCGCAGAGATGGGTGCGCCGGTACGTCAACATTGCTGCCAGTCGCCCACCGAGCTGCGGCTGGTGCAGGAGCAGCATGGCACCACGCCGATCGACTGGCTCGACCGGATCGGTACGCTGGAAAGCAACTGGCTGCTGCCGCATGGAACCCATGCCTCGGAGCGCGACTTCGCACTGATCGCCGAGCGCGGCGCAACACTGGTCCATTGCCCGCTGGTTACTGCGAGGCACGGTGGCCTGCTGCGCTCCTTCCCGGCCTGCCGGGCGCGTGGCATCAATATCGGCCTCGGCACCGACACCTGGCCGCCGGACATGATCCTCAACATGCAGATCGGCATGATGGTCGCGCGGATCGCCGGTTCCGACGCGCTGCGCAGCGAGGAAATGTTCGACGCGGCCACGCTGGGTGGCGCGCGCGCGCTTGGCCGGACCGACCTCGGCCTGCTCGCGCCCGGAGCCTGCGCCGACATCACGGTGATCGACCTCGGCCGCACGCTGCAGACCCCCGACCCGGTACAGAGCCTGATGACCTCGGCCTCGGGGCGTGACGTGCGCGATGTCTGGATCGACGGGCGCCGCGTGATGGCCGACCGCAGGATTCCCGGTTGCGACGAGACCGCCGACATGGCCCGCGCGCAGGCGCGGTTCGACGCGCTGATCGCCAAGTACCCCGACCGCACCGCCGGCCATCCGCCGGTGACCGAGATCTTCCGCCCCAGCTACGCAAGGAGCGAGCGATGACCGACCCTGTTCTGGACGTGCGCGGATTGCGCGTCGAGTTTCCCACCCGCCGCGGCGTGCTCACCGCCGTGGATGATATCTCACTGACCATCGGACGCGGCGAGATTCTTGGCGTCGTCGGCGAGTCCGGTGCCGGCAAGTCGATGACCGGCATGGCGATCCTCGGCCTGCTCGAGCCGCCGGGCCGAATCGCTGCCGGCGAGATCCGCCTTTCGGGCACCCGCATCGACATGCTGACCGAGAGCGAGATGCAGAAGGTGCGCGGCCGTCGCATCGGCGCGATCTTCCAGGACCCGCTGACCTCGCTCAACCCGCTGTTCAGGGTCGGCGATCAGCTCGTCGAGACCATTCGCCTGCACACCGCACTGAGCAAGAGCGCCGCCCGCGCCCGCGCGCTCGAGCTTATGCGCGAGGTCGGCATTCCGGCGGTCGAGGAGCGCATCGACAACTACCCGCACCAGTTTTCGGGCGGCATGCGGCAGCGCATCGTGATCGCGCTGGCGCTCTGTGCCGAGCCTGAACTTATCATCGCCGACGAGCCGACCACCGCGCTCGACGTGTCGATCCAGGCGCAGATCACCGCGCTGCTCAAGCGGCTCTGTCGCGAGCGCGGAACGGCGGTCATGCTGGTGACCCATGACATGGGGGTGATCGCCGAAACCGCCGACCGGGTGGCGGTGATGTACGCAGGGCGGCTGGCCGAGCTCGGCGCGGTCGAGGACGTGGTGCGCCGTCCCCGTCACCCCTACACCGAGGGGCTGATGGGTTCGATCCCCAGCCTGCGCAAGGACATGGACGAGCTGCAGATGATCCCGGGCGCGATGCCGCGGCTCGACAGCATCCCGCATGGATGCGCATTCAACCCGCGATGCGCCCGTGCCGGACCGCGCTGCCGCCGTGACACGCCGCGGCTTGAAACCACCGGCGCCGCCTGCTGGCTCGCCCTGACCGGAGAAACCGCATGACCCGACCGATCCTCGAAGTCGACGCGCTGGAGCGCCGGTTCGACGTCTCCGCCCCCTGGCTCAACCGCCTGCTCGAAGGCAAGCCGCGGCGCACTCTGCGCGCTGTCGACGGGGTGGATTTCGATATTCAGCCCGGCCAGACCCTGGCGCTGGTTGGCGAATCCGGCTGCGGCAAGTCGACCATCGCCAAGCTGGTCACCGGGCTGCACGCGCCCTCCGGCGGCGCGATCCGCTTCAACGGCGATCCCGACAAGATGCAGATGATCTTCCAGGACCCCTATGCCTCGCTCAACCCGCGCTGGCGGGTCGGCCGGATCATTGCCGAACCGCTGCGCACGCTGCGCCCCGAGACGCCCGAGCCGCAGGTCATGGCGCGCGTTGATGAGCTGCTGCGCACCGTTGGCCTCGCCCCCGCCGATGCGGCCAAGTTCCCCCACGAATTCTCGGGAGGCCAGCGCCAGCGTATCTCGATCGCCCGCGCGCTGGCAGGCAAGCCCGAGTTCCTCGTCTGCGATGAACCGACGTCGGCGCTCGACGTGTCGGTGCAGGCGCAGGTGCTCAACCTGATGAAGCGTCTGCAGAAAGAAATGGGGCTCACATACCTCTTCATCAGTCACGATCTGTCGGTGGTACGGCACATGGCGGATGTGATCGCTGTGATGTACCTCGGGCGGATCGTCGAGATCCAGCCGACCGCCGATCTCTTTGCCCGCCCGCTGCATCCCTATACGCGCATGCTGCTCGATACGATCCCCGACCTCGAAGCCCCGAAGCGCGACCGCGTGCCGATGGGCGGCGAGGTGCCCTCGCCGGTGTCGCCGCCCCCCGGATGCAGCTTCCATCCGCGCTGCCCGATTGCCTTCGATCGCTGCAAGCGCGAACGCCCGCAGCGCGAGGTACATGTCCATCAACGCCGCGTTGCCTGTTTCGCCGCCGAGGAGAGCGCCGATGTATGAAGACCGTTTCCTCCGCCGTGCCATCGAGATCTCGGCGCAAGCGCTGACCACACCGGGCACGGAACCCTTCGGCGCAGTGGTGATCCGCGATGGGGAAATCGTCGGCGAGGGCATAAATCGCTCGGTGCTCAACCACGATCCGACCTCGCATGGCGAGACCGAGGCGATCCGCGATGCCTGCCGCAATCTCGGCACCGTCGATCTTCGCGGTGCGGCGCTCTACTCCAGTTGCGAGCCCTGCCCGCTCTGCGTCGCCGCGATGCTGATCGCCGGGGTATCGGAACTCTACTACGCGGCGGACATGGCACAGGCGGGCGCGGCGCTCGGGGAGCTGCCGGAAAGCGCGCGGTTTCCCATCGATGTCGACAACATGCTGGCGCAGTGCGGGCTGCCCGCGCCGGAGCGGACGATGGTCAGCGCCCGGCACCAAGATGCTGAGGCCGCGCGGATCCTGCAGCTCTGGGCCGACAAGGCGTCGAGCTCTCCAGACACAGCTCTGGAAAATTGACCAAAGACGACCGCCAACCTCCGCCGATCGGTCGCGTAGGAAGTCGAATTAAGTTACTATCCGCGTCGGTTGGCCGGCCGATAGATTTGCTAAGGAGAACGCTCGCCGGTAGGTCCAACTGATCCAGCCGCGAACCAAACAATCAGCCATCAGCGCCCCGCAAGAGGCCGCGATAGCGCGCGAGGCTGCCCTCGAGGTGCGCCTTCATCGCTGCTTCCGCCGCCTCGGGCGCGCCGTCGATGATCGCATCGACGATACGCGCGTGCTCCTGCACAAGATCGGGGTTCGGCTTGTAGGCACGCGGCGTACCGCTCTTGCCGGCCTCCAGTTCGACCCGGGGCACGATGCCGGGGCGGATCAGAGCAAGAAACTCGGGAAACCGCTTGTTCTGCGTGGCCTGCGCGATGGCGTAATGGAAGGCGAAGTCTGCTTCGCGGGTGTTGCCGCCTTCCTCGAAGGCTTTTGAGACGGCGGCATTGGCCGCGAGGATCGCCTCGATCTGCTGCGCCGAGCGCCGCGCGGCAGCGAGCCCAGCGGCGCGGATCTCGAAGGCCGAACGCAGCTCGAACAGTTCGATCACCCCCGAGAGCCGCTCCATGTCGAGATCGGCGAACGGCTGCGCCCGCCGCGCCTGCACCGGATCGAGCGCGAAAACCCCAGAACCCTTGCGCGCTTCCACCAGCCCCTCGGACCGCAGCAGGCCAAGCGCCTCGCGTACGACGGTACGGCTGACAGAGTGGATGCGCGTGAGCTCGGATTCGCTGGGCAGGCGGTCGCCGGGACGAAAGCGCCCAGTCTCAATCTCGCGCCGCAGCCCGGCGGCGATCAGCTCAGCACGGGTGCGCGCGGGCGACGGCTCAGCGGCCTGCCCGGTGGGCGAGAGAAGAGCATTCGTGTCGGTCATAGGTTCGCGCCTGCGGATTTCTGTACAACAGGAAGTCTAGCCGCACCAGGGATCGGGACGCCAGAAAAATCGTCCATATTTCGGATATATCAATCACTCGACCGCGGAATGGTCCGGAAAAACCGTTGACCCGCCAAGGGTACATGTCATACCTTCCTGTTATACAGGTTGCCGCTTGGCGTCCCTGCCTGCGGAGAGGAGGAGACCACCCGTGATCATCACCGACGTGTCCGTGCGCGTGTTCCGGCACAAGACCCGCCGTCACTCCGACAGCGCGGGCCACGCCCACCCCGGCCCCGAGCACGAGGTGCAGCAGGCCATTGTCACCATCCGCAGCGAGGACGGAATCGAGGGCCATTCCTTCTGCCCGCCCGAGGTGGCGCGCCAGCATGTTATCGACAAGTACATCCAGAAGGTGCTGATCGGGCAGGACCACCGTGACCGCGAGCGGCTGTGGCAGGATCTGGCACATTGGCAGCGCGGCTCGGCGGCACAGCTTACCGACCGGACTTTGGCGGTGATCGACTGCGCGCTCTGGGATCTGGCGGGTCGCACGCTGAATCAGCCGGTATACAAGCTGATCGGCGGCTACCGCGACAAGGTACTGGCATATGGCTCGATCATGTGCGGCGATGAGATCGAGGGTGGGCTCGCCACGCCCGAGGACTACGGCCGTTTCGCCGAGACGTTAGTGGCGCGCGGCTACAAGGGCATCAAGCTGCATACATGGATGCCCCCCGTAAGCTGGGCGCCGGATGTGAAGATGGACCTCAAGGCCTGCGCCGCAGTGCGCGAGGCGGTCGGCCCCGACATCGCGCTGATGATCGACGCCTTCCACTGGTACAGGCGTACCGAGGCGCTGGAACTGGGCCGGGGGCTGGAGAAGCTGGATTTTGCGTGGATTGAGGAGCCGATGGACGAACAGTCCATGTCTTCCTACCGCTGGTTGGCCGACAACCTCGACATTCCCGTGGTCGGCCCAGAAAGCGCAGCGGGCAAGCACTGGCACCGCGCCGAATGG
Source organism: Salipiger sp. PrR002 (assembly GCF_010500775.1). Classification (NCBI taxonomy): domain Bacteria; kingdom Pseudomonadati; phylum Pseudomonadota; class Alphaproteobacteria; order Rhodobacterales; family Roseobacteraceae; genus Salipiger; species Salipiger sp. PrR002. The sequence goes on along the minus strand of NZ_JAAGOU010000024.1, from coordinate 20,247 downwards.
ATTACCTCAGGCGCCTGCGACATCCTGCGCACCGGGGTAAACGATGTCGGTGGCATCACCCCGGCGTTGAAGACCATGCATCTGGCCGAGGCCTTCGGCATGGAATGCGAGGTGCATGGTAATACCGCGATGAACCTGCACGTCGTCGCCGCGACGAAGAACTGCAAATGGTACGAGCGTGGCCTTCTGCACCCATTCCTCGAATACGACGACGGGCTCGACTACCTCAACACGCTGTCCGACCCGATGGACCGCGACGGCTACGTCCATGTCCCTGACCGTCCCGGTCTGGGCGAGGACATCAACTTTGACCTCATCGAAAACAACCGCGTCTGCTGAACCGGCGCGGGTCTCTAGAGCTTTGGGAGGAGAACCTATGAGACATTTCCTGACGGGCGTGGCGCTTTCGGCGCTGCTGGCGGGGGCCAGCCCAGTGCTGGCCGAAACCCCCGACGACCAGCTGATCGTCGCTTTCACCATGACCAACGTGCTGACCATGGATCCCGCCGCGATCACCGGCGGTGAGGCGGTGCAGGTGCTCAACAACGTCTACGACGCGCTGGTCGAGCTCGACCCCGAGACCAAGGCGCTGATGCCGCGTCTCGCGGAGAGGTGGGAGATCGGCGAGGACAACCTCAGCATCACCTTCCACCTGCGCTCCGATGCCACCTTCGCTTCTGGCAACCCGGTGACGGCAGCGGATGTGAAATATAGCTTTGACCGGGTGATGGCCCTTGGCCAGTCGCAATCCTCGGGCCTCAACTCGCGCGGCTTCACCGCCGATGGGGTGGATGAGCAGTTTCAGGTGATCGACGATCACACGTTCCGCATGGTGATGCCGGAGGCGGGCGATCCCAAGATGATCCTAATGTACATCTCGCAGGCGGGCGTCGGCTCGATCCTCGACAGCAAGCTGGTCGAGGAACATGCGGGCGACGATCAGGGACAGGCCTGGCTGACCAACAATTCGGCAGGATCGGGGGCTTTCACCCTCGGCCAGTGGCGTGCCAATGAATACGTGATCCTCACGCGGAACGACGACTTCTGGGGTGACGCACCCGCAATGAAGCGCGTACTGATGCGCCACCTGCCAGAAAGCCAGAGCCAGCGGCTCGGCCTGCAGCAGGGCGACATCGATGTGGGCTTCAGCCTTGCCGCGCCCGACCTTCGCGCGCTGGAAAAGGACGAGACGATCACCGTCGAGACCGTGCCGAGCGCCGGCTTTTACTACCTTGCCGCCTCGACCGCCGACGAGAAGTTCGCCAACCCCAAGGTGCGCGAGGCGCTGCGCTACCTCATTGACTACACGGGCATCAACGGCGCGATTATGCCCTACTTCGGCGTCGAGCGACAGCGAGTGATCAACAGCAGCGCCTTCTCGGCCCTGCCCGATCCGGGCTACGCGCTCGACGTGAAAAAGGCCAAGGCATTGCTCGCCGAGGCGGGCTTCCCCGACGGGTTCGACACCACGCTGCGGGTGATTTCGACCCAGCAGTTCCTCGACAGCGCCACTGCCATTCAGGGCACGCTGGCACAGGCCGGGATCAATGCCGAGATCATCACCGGCGATGGCGGGCAGATTTATGGCGCCATGCGCGAGCGGCAGTTCGAGCTCTTGGTCGGGCGCGGCGGCGGCGGCCAGCAGCCGCACCCCGACAGCAACCTGCGCGCGCTGGTCTACAACCCCGACAACAGCGACGAGGCGGGGCTGACCAACTACCAGAGCTGGCGCACCTCTTATCAGGACACCGAGTTGAACGGGCTGATCGAGAGCGCACTGGTGGAGCGTGACGCCGACGCGCAGATCGCCCAGTACGAGCAGATCCAGCAGATGATCGACGATAAGGTGACCTCGATCCAGCCGTTCTCGGAACGGGTGGTCACCGCAGCCTTTCAGGACGACGTATCGGGGGTGATCATCGACCCTTGGGTGTCGCGCTTCGAAGACGTGGTGAAGTCGCGCTAAGCGGCAAACCATAGGGGACGCAGAGGGCGCATCCCACGGGATGCGCCCTTTTTGTGTGTAGGCTGTTGGCTGGCCAGCAGGCTTCGCCTTTGTTCCGGGCGGATCAGTGCCCTTGCCTAAGCTCCCTCGCCCATTCGGCCTGGACTGGTCATCGGAACCAACAAGGAACTGCCATTGCCCCAACGACACCCCCTCCCTGCCATGCGGCAGGGAGGGGGTGTCGTACTGTCGTTAAAGATGCCCTACGCCGCGCCCTCGTAGGCAAGGCTGGCTGCAATCAGCTCCTGCGCGTAGGGGTGCCGCGCCGATCCGTCGAGGATCGCCTCGCGCGGCAGCACCTCGACGATGTCCCCGGCCTTCATCACCGCAAAGCGGTCGCACATGTGGTCGATCACCGCGAGATCGTGGCTGACCATGACGTAGGTGAATCCCTTCTCCTCGCGCAGCCGGACCAAAAGATTGAGGATCTCTGCCTGCACCGAGACATCGAGCGCCGAGGTCGGCTCGTCGAGCAGCAAGACTTCGGGCTCGAGGATCAGCGCACGGGCGATCGCAACGCGCTGGCGTTGCCCCCCCGACAGCTGGTGCGGGTACCGATCCAAAAACTCCACCGGCAGGCCAACGTCTCGCATTACCTGCGCGAGCCGGCGCTCGGTATCGCCGAGCCGGTGGATCTTCAGCGGTTCCGACAGCGTGGTGCGCACCGAATGGCGCGGGTGGAGCGAACCGTAGGGATCTTGGAACACCATCTGCAGAGTGCGGCACCGCTCCATCAGGTCCATCTCGCGCACCGATCGGCTGCCGACCTTGGCATCGCCGTGCCAGTTGCCCAGCAACATCGAGGCGCAGCGCAGCACCGTCGACTTGCCCGAGCCGCTCTCGCCAACGAGCCCGAAGCATTCCCCAGGTGCCACCTCGAAGCTCACCTCGGGCAGGATCGTTACCGCGCCGAAGCGGATCGACATTTTCTCAATGCTCAGCGGTTTCATGCGGGGGCCTCCATGGTCCAACTCGGGTCGCGCTGCAGCACCGGCAGGGGCGCGCGCGCGCCGCCGATGCGCGGCTGCGCGGCCAGAAGCCCGCGCGTGTAAGGATGCGTCGCACGGTCGAGATCGCGCGCGTCCAGCGTCTCGACCACCCGGCCAGCATACATGATCAGCACCCGATCGCAGAAGTTGCGCACGAGGTTGAGATCGTGGCTGATCATGATCAGCCCGATGCCGCGCTCCTTTACCAGATCGTCGAGGATCTTCAGCACCTGCAGCCGCACCGTGACGTCGAGTGCCGAGGTAGGCTCGTCGGCGATCACCAGATCGGGATCGGTAAGCAGCATCATGGCGATCATGATGCGCTGACCCATTCCGCCCGAGACTTCATGCGGGTAGAGATCGTAGACCCGCTCGGGATCGCGGATCTGCACCGCCGCCAGCATTGCCACCGCCTTTTCGCGCGCCGCCGCCTTCGAGCAGCGCACATGGGTGCGGTAGGCCTCGGCCACCTGGTCACCGCAGCGACGGATCGGGTTCAGAGAGTACTTGGGATCCTGCAGGATCATCGACATCCGCGCGCCGCGCAGCTTCAGCATCTGCGCCTCCGAGGCATTCAGCAGGTCGACTTCTTCGAAGCGCACAGCGTCGGCGCGCATCTCGGCATCGGGCAGTAGCTGCATGATCGCGCGGCCGACGGTCGACTTGCCCGAGCCGCTCTCGCCGACGATGCCGAGCCGCTCGCGCCCGAGGGTAAAGCTGACACCGCGGACCGCTGGCTCCTCGGCACCGGGGTAGCGCAGCGAAAGATTGCGAATATTGAGGATGGGATCGCTGGTCATGGCTCTCACCTCTTCATCATCTGTTTTGGGTCAAGTGCGTCGCGCAGCCCGTCGCCCAGCAGGTTGAACGCCAGACTAACTGACAGGATCCCGAGGCCGGGGAAGGTCACAAGCCACCAGCTGTCGATCATGTAGCGCCGCCCTGTGGCGATCATCGCGCCCCATTCCGGCATCGGCGGCTGTGCCCCGAGCCCGAGAAAACCCAGCCCCGCCGCCGTGAGGATCACCGTTGCCATGTTCAAGGTCAGGCGGATGAGTACCGAGGGAAGGCACATGGGCACGATGCTCTTCCAGATGATCCGCGCCGGGCTCGCGCCCTGCAGCCGCGCCGCCGCGATGTAGTCGGCGCTGCGGAATGTCATAGTCTCGGCCCGCGCCAGCCGCGCGATAGGCGGCCAGGCGGTGAGCGAGATGGCGATGATCGCATTGTTGAGGCTCGGCCCCAGCGCCGCGACGAAGGCCAGCGACAGGATCAGCGAGGGGAACGACAGGAAGATGTCGGTCACCCGCATCAGCACCACGTCGGTCTTGCCGCCGAAGTAGCCCGCCACCGTGCCCACCAACAGCCCCAGCGGGCCGACCACGATGGTCACGAGAAAGATGATCGTCAGCGTGATGCGCGAGCCGTGCACGAGGCGCGAAAAGATGTCCCGTCCGAGCTCATCGGTGCCGAAGAAGTGCCCGCCGCCCGGGGGTGCCAGCGTGTTCGTAAGGTCCTGCATGTAGGGATCATGCGTCGCGATGAGTGGCGCAAACAGCGCGGTGAGGATCAGCGCCGCCAGCACCAGCAGGCCGAAGGCCGAAGTCGGGGTCTTGGCAAGGAAGCGCAGGATGTTCCCGGCGGCGATCAGCGATTGCGGCATCCGGCGGCGGGTCTCGGCCGCGGGAGTGGTCTCGGACATGGTCATCGGGTCCTCGGGTCGAAGATGCGGTACAGCAGGTCGGACAGGATGTTCAGCGCGATGAAAATCACGCCGACGATCAGCACGCAGGTCATCACCGCGTTCATGTCGCCGATCAGCAGGTTAGAGGTCAGGTATTGGCCAAAACCGGGCCAAGCGAAGACCGTCTCAATGAGCACAGCGCCCTCGAGCAACGCGCCGTAGGCGAGCGCCACGATGGTCACCAGCTGCACGCGGATGTTGCCAAAGGCATGACGCCAGACGGTCTGGCGGCGGCTGAGGCCCTTGACCCGCGCGGTGGTCACATATTCCTGTCCAAGCTGGTCGAGCATGAAGCTGCGGGTCATCCGTGTGATATACGCTGAGGACGAATAGCCGAGCAGCGAGGCCGGCAACACAATGTGGTTGAGCGCCGAGCGGAAGACCTCCCACTCCCCGGCCATGATGCTGTCGATCAGCAGGAAGTTGGTCGTCTCGGGCACCATGCCGATGTAGAATTGGCTCATCCGGCCCGAACCGCCGACCCAGCCAAGCCCCGCGTAGAAAATCAGCAGCGCGATCATCCCGGTCCAGAAGATCGGCATCGAGTGGCCCATCAAGCTGAACACGCGGATCAACTGGTCTTGCCAGCGGTCCTTCTTCACCGCCGCGAGCACACCGAGCGGAATGCCGACACCGGCCCCGAAAAGGATGGCGAAGGTCGCGAGCTCGATGGTCGCGGGCAGCACGTGGAGGATGTCCTGAAGAACCGGCTGGCCGGTGCGGATCGAGGTCCCAAAATCAAATGTTGCCACATCGCGCAGGTAGACGAAGAACTGCTCCCACATCGGCCGGTCGAAGCCGAGTTGGCGGTACACCGTCTCGTAGACTTCGCGCGTCGCGTCCTCCCCGACGATGGCGCGGACCGGGTCGGTGGGCATGATGCGCCCGATCACGAAAGTCAGGATCAGTAGGCCGAATAGCGTGACGAGAACAGATCCCCCCTGCCCGGCCAGCGCCGCCCATCTGCGGCGGGTGTCGTAGGTCATGCCAGCTCCTCCTCCTTGATCCGGCACAGGGCGGCAAGCGCCCATGATGTGCGACAAACCTGTTATACAGGATTGTCGTTGTCAAGGATGCTCTATCCCCTGACACAAAGGTGCCTGAGGTGCTTTGCGGCAGGACAACGCTCGGTGGCATCCACGAAAGTCTGTACTTCGACAGGCTGCGCTCGTGTTAGGATCTGTCGCCGAGAGGGTGGCATTATGAGCGAACGGCGACACATCGAGGAGATCGAGCAGGTCTTGGGAGGCTCTCAGACCGGCCGAGACGGGTTAGTTTCGGCCTCTTGGCGGAGATGCGTCGAGCTTTACGGCATGGACCCCATGCGCCGCGACCCCGCTTACATCGTGACCGAGAGCGAGCTTCGCGACCATCGCAAGCAGGCGGAATGGATGATCGGTGCCGCGCGGTCCAGCCTGCAGAGCCTGTTCCGGCAGGTCGCGGGGCAGAACTACGTGCTGCTGCTTACCGATGCCAAGGGCGTCTGCGTCGACTTCTTCGGCGATGATCTCTTCGTCGACGATCTGCGGGCAGCCGGGCTCTACCTTGGCTCAAACTGGTCCGAAAACCTTGCCGGCACCTGCGGCGTCGGCGCCTGCATCGTCACGCAAGAACCGGTGACGGTGCATCAGGACGACCATTTCGGCAATGCGCATACCACGCTCAGCTGCACCGCCGCGCCGATCTTCGACAGTCTCGGCGGGCTTGCAGCGGTGCTTGACATCTCCTTGCTGCGCTCGCCGACCCCCAAGCGCAGCCAGAACCTTGCCATGAGCCTCGTGACCAATGCCGCGCGGCGCGTGGAGATGGCGAACCTGATGGCCGAAAGTCGCCGCGATTGGGTGCTGCGCCTGTCGGCCAGCCCGGAATTCCTCGACGTCGATCCCGAGGCTGCCGTTCGCCTTGATGGCGGCGGTCGCGTACTCGGTTACACTCGGGCCGCCCGGCGCCTGTTCCCAGACGGCGGCGAAGTGATCGGGCGGCGCGTCGACGAGGTGCTGGGGCTGAGCGTCGACGATCTGCCCGACCTGATGCGCGACCGTCCCACAGAAGAGCGGATCATCGAGATGCGTGACGGCGGCGCGCTCTTCGGCCATGCCATCGCGCCGCAGGCGCCGCGCACCGCACCGCGCAGCAGCCGCCGCGGCGGCCCTCTCGCGGGACTTGCCGGAGAAGACCCGGCGATGGCGCAACTGCTGGCGCAGGCGGCAAAGCTGGCCCGCACCTCGGTGCCCTTGCTGATCACCGGTGCCACCGGGACCGGCAAGACCAAGCTGGCCCATGCGATCCACATGGTCGGCACCGCCAATGGCTTCCTGTCTCTCGACTGCGCCGGGCTGTCGCCCGACGTTCTGCGAGAGGCCACCGCAACACTGACCGGCCCCACTACCCTCGTGCTGCGCCGCATCGAGGACTTGCCCGCCGACACGGCACCGACGCTGACCGCCGTTCTGGATGGTGGTCCTTGCCTGCGCCCGATCGTGACAACCTGCGCCGACCCCGCCGCCCTGGCATTGCCCGGCCCGCTGTTCCACCGGCTGGCCGGCGCGACCCTCCGGCTGCCGTCGCTGCGCCAGCGCCGCGATCTCGGCTGGCTGCTCGACCGGGTCCTGCATCGGCGCGCCCCCGAGGACATGCGGCTGTCGCCCTCGGCCCGTGCGGCGCTGCTCGGCCGCTCGTGGCCCGGAAACCTGCGCGAACTGGAGCAGGTGCTCGACGTGGCCATTGCGCTCTGTGACGGACGGGTGATCGACCTGCCCGACCTGCCTGCGCCGGTCGACAGCCTGCCCGAACCGCCGGATGCCGAGGAGCAGCTTGAGCAGGTGATGGAGGCCTGCGGCTGGAACATGGCCCGCGCCGCGCGCCGCCTCGGCGTCAATCGCTCTACGGTCCTGCGGCGCCTGCGCAAAGCCGGCCTGCAGCCCCCAAGCTGAGCTGTTGCGCGCCGTTGCGCACGCAACATGCCGCAGCGCGGCGCCCATTTTTCGCACAGTCCGAGGCAACCTGCCGTAGAACGCCGCGCCAGCCTCCCGCGATACTCCTCGCAGAACAACGCGCAGAGGAGGAGACGCGATGCTCGATTCAACCACCGTGAGCCGCACGCAGGAGGTGCTCGACCGGCTCAACGCCGCCCTGGAGGAAGGCGACGTCGCCGCCGCAGCGGCCCTGTTTGCCACCGACAGCTATTGGCGCGATCTGATCTCGGTCAGCTGGAACCTCAAGACGGTCGAGGGCCCTGCGGGGGTCGCCGACATGCTTGGCGAGCAGCTCACGCAGACCCGTCCCGGCAATTTCCAAATTCAGCCGGGCGAGGTGCCTTCCGAGGACGGCGGCGTGATCACCGCGTGGATCACCTTCGAGACGGCCGCCGGACGCGGCTGGGGCCTGATGCGATTGAAGGATGACCGGATCTGGACGTTTCTCACCGCGCTGCAGGAACTCAAGGGCTTCGAGGAGAACCGCGGCACGCGCCGCCCGATGGGCGCCGAGCATGGCGCGCAGAAGAACCGCAGCAGCTGGAAGGAGCGCCGCGAGGCAGAGGAAGCCTCGCTCGGCTATGACACACAGCCCTATACGGTGATCGTCGGCGGCGGTCAGGGCGGCATCGCGCTCGGCGCGCGGTTGCGGCAGCTCGGCGTGCCGACCATCGTGCTCGACAAGCACGACCGTCCCGGCGACCAGTGGCGCAGCCGGTACAAGTCGCTCTGCCTGCACGATCCGATCTGGTACGACCACCTGCCCTACATCAAGTTCCCCGACAACTGGCCGGTGTTCACGCCCAAGGACAAGGTCGGCGACTGGCTGGAGATGTACACCAAGGTCATGGAGATCCCCTACTGGACGCGTACCACGGTCGAGAAGGCAAGCTTCGACGAGGCCTCGGGCACCTGGAGCGTGGAGGTGAACCGCGACGGCGAGAAGCTGGTGCTGAAGCCGACCCAGCTGGTGCTCGCGACCGGCATGTCGGGCAAGCCGAACCTGCCTCAGTTCCCCGGTATGGACAGCTTCAAAGGCACCGTCCAGCACTCTTCGCAGCACGACGGTCCGGATGCCTGGAGCGGCAAGAAGGTGGTCGTGGTCGGATCGAACAACTCGGCCCATGACATCTGCGCGGCGCTCTGGGAAGCGGATGCCGATGTGACGATGGTGCAGCGCTCGTCGACGCATATCGTGCGCTCGGACACGCTGATGGAGATCGGACTCGGCGCGCTCTACTCAGAGGAGGCACTGGCGAACGGCGTGACCACCGAGAAGGCCGACATGATCTTTGCCTCGCTGCCCTACAAGATCATGCACGAGTTCCAGATCCCGCTCTACGACCAGATGCGCGAACGGGACGCCGAGTTCTACGCCGGGCTGGAAAAGGCGGGGTTCGATCTCGACTGGGGCGACGACGGCTCGGGGCTGTTCATGAAGTACCTGCGCCGTGGCTCGGGTTACTACATCGACGTCGGCGCCAGCCAGTTGATCATCGACGGCGAGGTGAAGCTGGTGAAGGGCCAGGTCGATCACTTCGACGAAACGGCGGTGGTGCTGGCCGACGGCACGCGACTTGAGGCCGATCTCGTGGTCATGGCCACAGGGTACGGCTCGATGAACGGTTGGGCGGCGGACCTCATCAGCCAGGAGGTCGCCGACAAGGTGGGCAAGGTCTGGGGCCTAGGGTCGGACACCACCAAGGATCCCGGCCCCTGGGAGGGCGAGCAGCGCAACATGTGGAAGCCGACGCAGCAGCAGAACCTGTGGTTCCACGGCGGCAACCTGCATCAGTCTCGGCACTACTCACTCTATCTCGCGCTGCAGCTGAAGGCCCGGATGGAGGGCTTGGACACCCCCGTCTACGGCCTGCAGGAAGTGCATCACCTGGCGTGATGCATTTCGCGCCCGGCTCCCTCCCGGGCCGGGCGCATATTCTTTTCAGGACTTGGAGAAAGACACATGAAAGCAGCACGTTGGTACGGCGTGAAGGATATCCGCGTCGAGGATGTGGCCGAGCCCGCCCCCGGCTCCGGCGAGGTGAAGGTCAAGGTCGCCTGGACCGGCATCTGCGGCAGCGACCTGCACGAGTACCTCGCCGGTCCGATCTTCGTGCCAGTGGGCGAGGACCATCCGCTCAGCCACGATCAGGCGCCGATCACCATGGGCCACGAATATTGCGGCGTGGTGAGCGAACTGGGCGATGGTGTGACCGGGCTGGCTCCGGGTGATCGTGTCGCCATCGAGCCGATCTTTGCCTGTAGCAGCTGCCCGGCGTGCCTCGAGGGGAAGTACAACCTGTGCGAGCAGTTGGGCTTTGTCGGCCTGTCCGGCGGCCACGGCGGGTTCGCCGCCCATTCGGTTGTCCCCGCGCGCATGGTGCACAAGATGCCCGACGCGCTGTCGATGGAGCAGGGTGCGCTGGTTGAGCCCGCCGCCGTGGCACTGCACGCGGTGCGCCTGTCGAAGATCAAGGCGGGTGACATGGCAGCAGTTTTTGGCGCCGGTCCGATCGGACTGCTGGTGGTCGAGGCGCTGCGCGTTGCCGGGGCCTCGCAGATTCACGTGGTGGAACCCTCCGAGGTGCGGCGGCAGAAGGCGATGGAGCTCGGGGCGACCAGTGCGATCGACCCTATTTCGGAAGACGCTGTCGCGGCGATCCGGGGGGCGACCGGCGGCGTGCACGTCGCCTTTGAGGTCACCGGCGTGCCGCAAGTCCTGCCGCAATGCATCGACGCGACGCGGCACGAGGGTCAGACGTTGATCGTGTCGATCTGGGAGGGCGAGGCGTCGTTCCATCCCAATACCGCGGTGCTGAAGGAGCGACAGCTGCAGGGCACGATCGCGTATCGCAACGTCTATCCAGCGGTGATGGAGCTGATGACACAGGGCTATTTCAGCGCCGACAAGCTGGTGACCAAGCGAATTTGCATCGACGAGATCGTCAGTGAAGGGTTCGAGGCATTGGTCGCCGAGAAATCGCACGTCAAAATCCTGGTCGAAGCGCCGGACAGACACTGAAGTCAGGCAAGGAACCTGCGGCGCTCAACGTCGAAGGCCTTGCCAGAACGGAATTCCGCCAGCCTGCAACCCGAGCCAACAGCGACGACGGTCCGCGGTTTGGAACCGCGGGCCGCGATTGGCCCTTCCTGCATGGCCTCCGCCTGGATGGAATGCGCGAAACGCGTCCGTTCCCCGATCTATGCGACTGCCGACCTTCTGGGGCTTCAGGCCGTAGTGGCTCTGGTCGCGCGAAAAATCACCTTAACCCCATGTGGCTGCTGGTCGTAGCCCGTCCATTCCTCGGTGGACGGCTCGTCGCCTTAGCGAAACTCTCAGCCGACGGCGTGCACTGAACCCGCCCGGGCTCAGGGCGCGTGCGTAAGGTATTGCAATCGCGAAGTTATCCATTCTCTGCACGCGGTTGGCAACTACATGAAGGGCTTTTTTAATGCAGCCCTGCGCCGACCCCCAAGAGCACCTGATCTGCACAATTTGACAGACGCGACCGTGCTAGAATGAGAGCTCAAGGATCGTTGCGACAGGCTCCGCTATCTCAGTTTCGCCATTTCCTCTCTGAAGGCTTCAGCCGGGGTTCTCCAGCCAAGGCATTTCCGCGGTGTCGCATTCAATCTCTCGCTGATCTGCTTCATCTGGGGTCTCGAAAGCGAAGCGATTGGCGTGTCACGGGGTAGGACCCGGCGGGCGCGTCCGTTCAGATTTTCCACCGAGCCTTTTTGCCAAGGCGCTTGCGGATCGCAAAACCAAGCGGTTGTCCCAATGCCGGCCTCGAGCTTTCTCCAGTCGCGAAACTCGAAGCCGCGGTCGAAGGTGATCGACTTGCGCGCGGCCTGGGGCAGCGGGGTCATCACGTTCATCAAGCTGTTCATGAAGTGCTTGGAACTTCGATCGTTGTTGCGGAACAAGACCGCGAAGCGGGTCTTTCTCTCGACCAGCGTTGCGACGTTCATCGAGCCTTGTGCGCGCTCGAAGATCATCAGATCACCTTCCCATTCACCAAATGTTTCCCGTGCTTTAACGTATTCTGGTCGCTGATGGATCGAGCGTTCGGGAGGAAAGACCTGGTTGCGGGATCGCCGTGCATACCGGGGCCTGCGTTTCTGGCGCCGCCTCGGCAACTGTCGCGCCAACTCTTCGTCACGACCCTCGGGGCCGTAGACCCAGGCATAGATGGTTTCATGGCTGATGCGGGTCTCGTGACCCTCAAAGGCAAGACGCCCCGCAACTTGCTCCGGAGACCAACCTTCCTTCAACCGGTCGATCACGGCCTCACGCAAGGCAGGAAGCCTGATGAGCTTGCGTCGCCTTGCGCGACGCGCGATCGCTGATTTTTGCGCCACGACACCATAGTAGCCGTTCAGCTCCGGCAGCTCGTCAGCGACAAAACCATTGCGCTTGATCTCTCGGTAGACGCTGGACCTGTGACGGCCGAGTTCAGCGGCAATCCTACTGACTGGCAGCTTTGCGTTCAGCATGTCTTCGATACTGCGCCGTTCACGAAGGTCTAACTCTGTGTGCGCCATCATCCGTTCTCCTTACTTTCCAGCAAGATAGGGGAATTGTCGCAACGGAGTTTAGAATGTGCCGAATGTGCCGAATTGGTTCGGATAAGGCCAAAATATGTAACGCGGTCTGCCGTGCCCAGTCAGCTCACTCCGCGATCATCAGAACTAGGAATAAGCTCGCGACCTAACGCGGGTACCCCTACTCGAACTGCGGAGGGGGGAAGGTTACCGTAACCGGTGTTCTGGCCCCACCTACCGCGCGGCTTCCTGATCTGAGATCGGCTCTTTCGGAGTGGATCAGGAAGGAGTTTCTCCATGGATGCTACATTGGAGGTTCTCACGGAGGATGGAGGCCGTCGGCGCAACCGCAAATGGCCTGACGCGGTGAAGGCGCGGATCGTGGCCGAGACGTTGCGCCCGGGTACGACGGTTGCTGCGGTCGCGCGGCGTCACGGGGTCAAGGCAAACCATCTGTCGGCGTGGCGGACCTTGGCCCGGCAGGGCAAGCTGGTGCTACCAGCTCCTGAAGACGAGGTGGAGTTCGCGGCGATGGTGATCGCGGCAGCCTTGCCGGATGCCGAGCCAAGCGTGGACGAGTCCGTCGAGATCACCGTGGGGACAGTCACGATCCGGCTGGCGGCGACGACCTCGGCAACGCGCATCGCGGCGATCGCCCATGCGTTGGCACAGACGGCATGATCTTTCCGTCGAACCGCGTCCGGATCATAGCTCCGAAAGTGGGGGCCGTGAAAACTTCCGAGGGAGACATGCTGCCGGCGAACCAAAAGATCGATGGGGGGCCCTCGGTACTCTACGATGCTGTCGCAATCGTGGTCAACGATGAGGGCGCACGGGAACTGGCCGGAATGCTGCCGGGCAAGCAGTTCGTCGCAGATGCTTACGGCCACTGCAAGTTCATCGCCCTCACGCCTGAAGCGGCTCCACTTTTCGAGGCGGCAGGCGTCAACTCCGAAGCGGAGGGAGTGATGACGCTGAAGAAGCCTGCAGCAGCAGCCGACTTCCTAGAGGCCTGCCATGCTGTTCGCGTCTGGGACCGTAAACGCTGAGTGAACGGCCTCGCAGTCAGTAAGGCTGCGGGGCTTCTCTCATTCCTGGCGGGTGACCGACGAATGGATGAAACCAATTCGGTTCCTTCCTCTTTGAATCATTCCATCAGAACGAGCGCCCCATGGCCTCGCTCGCAGCCTGGAGAGGGAAATCGCAGCTTTCGCTGATTTCATTCCCTGTAAAAATTCGTTCGCCAACAAAGTCGGGACCTCGGGTAGGTTTCCAGCTAATACATGGCCCCAGCGGTAAGCCGCTTCGATACCCAAAGACTGTGGCCAGCGTCGGCCCCGTTTATAAAAAAGACATTCTTGAGAGCTATGATTATAGAGACGACGAGTATTCCCTGCTGTGGCTGATTGGCCCGAACTGGACGGTGCCCGACTTCAGCACCCTGTCCCGGCGCCAGAAGATCCTAGCCGTGAAAATCCCGTATCGCGGCTCCAAGGGGCCGCTGCACCTGCTGATCCCCTCTCGGGACATTGCTCCGCAGTGCCCTGCCGGGCAGCGGACAGCACAGGCATCACGGTCTAGGGCGAAGGCGAATGGCACGCCCGCAAGCACAGCGGTCCCAAACGGCGCGTCTGGCGCGAAATCCATCTCCGGATTGATGAGGAAACACTGGAGGTCCGCGCTGTCGAGATCACCGGGAGCCACATCGGTGCTGCCCTGGTGCTACCTGAGCTGAGAGGTGGTTCGGTTTGTCTGAACAGGTCTTGGGCGTTTTCTAAGTGGTTTTCCGCCTTGGTTACGCAGCTGCCAGATCGGGCAGCTGCGGGTTAAAGTAGGCTTGATCGGGCGTCCTGCCGTCAAGGGATGAATGGGGGCGGCGTCCGTTGTAGAAGCCGATGTAGCGGCCGATACCTGTGCGCGCGCGCCTCGGACACACTGGCGTATGCCCGGAGGTAGACCTCTTCGTACTTGATGCTCCGCCAAAGGCGCTCAACGAAGACGTTGTCACGCCACGCGCCCTTGCCGTCCATGCTGATCTTGATCTGCCGGGCCGTCAGAACCTTGATGAAGTCGGTCGATGTGAACTGACTGCCCTGATCGCTGTTGAAGATCTCGGGCTGACCGTGTCTGGCCAAGGCCTCTTCCAGCGCCTCGATGCAAAAGCCCGCGTCCAGTGTGATCGACACTCGCCATGCCAAAATGCGGCGCGTGCCCCAGTCGACCACCGCCGCGAGATAGATGAAGCCGCGGGCCATGGGGATATAAGTGATGTCTATCGCCCAAACGTGGTTGGGACGCGTGATGGGCAGGTTCCTGAGCAGGTACGGATATTTCTTGTGGCCCGGCGTCGGTTTTGAAGTGTTGGGCTTGCGATACAGCGCCTCGATACCCATGCGTTTCATGGGCGTAGCGACGTGCAGGCGCCCTACGATGAACCCCTCTTGGGCCAGCAGCCCCTTCAGCATCCGGCTGCCTGCGAACGGGAACTCCATGTGCAACTGGTCGATCCGGTGCATGAGCTTGAGGTCGGCATCCGTGACCGGCTGAGGCTGATAGTAGATGCTGCCGCGGCTGATACCGAGGACCTTGGCCTGACCTGACAGGCTGAGCTTTGCTTTTCGATCAATCATCTTCTTCCGCTCGGCAGCAGACCCGCTTTGCCGAGCGCGCCGGACAAAAATCATTCTCCAGCGTCAGCTCTCCAATCTTCGCATGCAGGGTCTTCACGTCGATCTTGGGCTCGGCATCGCCTTTCGGGACTTCGCCAAATACGCCGGTCGCACCTTCCAGGAGCTGGTCTCGCCATTGCTTGATCTGATTTGGGTGCAGATCGAAATCCTGCGCCAGCTCGACCAGGGTCCTCTCGCCCTTGATCGCAGCCACTGCCACTTTCGCCTTGAACGCCGGGCTATGATTCCGGCGCGGTCGTCTTGCCATCGGTCTTCTCCTCGCTCGCAGCATCATGCTGCTCTTGCGCGGAAAATCCACTTATCCCGGCTGTTCAGATTTCACCGGCCACCTCTCTGCTCGGCCAGATCACGGCGGACGAGCGGATCGGCAGCGTCACCGCCGACCGTGGCGCCCATGTCGTCATCCCCCCGCGCAAGAACGCGAAGTCTTGGCAGACCCTCACCGCCGAGACCGTGGCGCGAAACGAGGCCCTGCGCCCTTCGAAATACCTGGGCCGCGCGCTGTGGGGACGATGGAGCGGATACCACCGCCAAAGCAGCGTCGAGGCAAAGATGCACTGTGTGAAGTTGCTGGGGCAGCGCCTTATGGCGCGGGACTTCGACCGTCAGGTCGCCGAACTCCAGGTCCGCATCGCCGTTTTTATCCGATGCACCGCCCTCGGCATACCCGTCACGGAAGCTGTGTGATAAGTCCGTCTGGGAAAGGGGAACCTGGCCATCACACGATTTCTGCAACAGGGACACAACAAGGGGATACGGGCCTGCATCCCAGGCCGAAAGAAACACAAGAAGCCGGTCAAGTACGACAAACGCCGATACAAGCGCCTCAATCGCTTCGGGATCATGTTCGGAACACTCAAGGACTGGAGGCGTATGGCCACCCGAATTGACCGATGCCCAAATGTCTTCCTTTCGGCCATCGTCCTCGCGGTCCTCGTCATCTACTGGTTATGAATCCTACCCCCAAATGCCAGTGAATTTCACCACCTTTCAGAAAGTTTGTGAAACTTTGTCTCTGGCAGATTGGAGATATTGCCGGCCCAGTCTCGGGGCCGGCAATCTTACTAGGCGGTCAGCGCTGAACTTCCACCGTCGTCCTTCCAGCGCCGCCAAGCTGGGAATGCAAGTGCGATCAGGCCGAGCGCCAGATGGGCGAGCGAGACTGCTAAGGTGAAACCGTCAATGAGCACCCATGGACTAATGCCCGCCCAAATACCTGTTACCACTCGCGCCCAGTCGAGCCCTTCATGTTGCCGCCAAAGTGCAATTGCGGAAAGCACTACGATCAGTCCGCCCGTCAGCAGGGCGCTCCAGAAGGCAATATCGGTCAATGTGACGACGAAGGGCAACCCAGCGAGGGTGAGGCCCGCGAGAAGGCTGATGCCGTCGCCAAGCTTGTCATAGTTCGTGGTCGAAGTCTTGCTCATGGTGTGACCTCCTTTCTTTCAACCAAGTTTTCAATGCGGCCGAGCCAACCGCCTGCACGCCGGCGCAGGCAAGAAATGACGTAATTCCTCCTGCGAAATCGCGCCGGTCGCGATTTCTTCCAACGCAACCTCTTCGGCAGCTTGCCGTTGAGGTTCGACCCGCGGTTCCGCCCCGGCCTTCAGCGCCCGGCTGCGGGCGCTCGCGGCGAGGACCAGAGCGAAACGATCGGGCACCGCCTGCTGGGCATCAATTGCAACGAAGGGATTCATGCCGCCCTCCCTTCCTCAACGGACGTATACATGCCGTCGACGGCCACCGCCGTTTCAAGCGCCAACAGCGCTCGTTCAACCTCGGCAAGCTGCGTTTCACGCTGGTTTTCCGGCATGCCTTCGGTGCTGGCGACATCCTGAAGATACTCCGTGTAAGCCCAGTTCATCAGGATAGAACGGCGAGCCTCCAACGACAGGCTGGCGTCCGAAGCAACCTCAATGGGAGATCGCCCATCATCGCCGCCTTTCGGATCGCCCCGCCGTCTGGCGCCGGCCATCGCGTCGCGATAGGTTTGCCGCATCTCCGACAGTCCGAGCCGAGAGAGCGTGTCATCGGACCACAGCCCGGCCTGCCTGTCCCGTGCCCGGGCGGCACCGCGCGCGGCTTCGCCTGCCGGCAGATGCACCTCGTAAGCCACCCCCAGACGCTTTGCATGGCGAATAGCAGCTTCCAGCGTCGGAAAGCTCAGGTCTATCTGCTGGATCGTGTCGTCCCCACCCGTCCAGCCCATCAAAGGCTCGAGCCAAGGACCGGTCCGGCGCGGAAAGCTCATCTTCCAGCCCTGCGTACCCGCGCGCCCCGAGGTCATCGCCGATTTCGACGGCTTCCAGATCCGGGCGACCGCATCGTCCGGCAGAGAAGAGTCCCGGTCGGGTCGCGAACCGGCCAGGCTCGGAATGGGTGAGGCATTTGATTGTGCTGTGAAATCTCCACTGATCAAGTTCACTACTTACCCTCCAGATTTCGGGAACGGCGTCCGACCGCCAAGAAAGCGGCCGGAGCATCCCATCCTGGGCCCGAGGTGCTTCAGGCCGCGACAGGTTCCGGCTCACGAGCCGTCTCGAGCTGCCTGGTCTCGAGACCTTCTGTCGCCTCAGGAGACGCGATCTCGATCCGACGCGGCTTGAGTTCCTCGGGGACCTCGCGCTTCAGCTGGACAGTCAGCAGGCCGTTCGACAAGGTGGCCTCTTCGACCCGGACGTGATCAGCCAGTTCGAACCGACGTTCAAACGACCGACCGGCGATGCCGCGATAGAGATAGCTGGCACCGTCGTCACCATCGGGAGTCTCCTTGTGGCCCGACACGATCAGCATGTTCTTGTCCTGGGTCAGGGTCAGATCGTCTTCGGCAAAGCCCGCCACCGCCATGTCGATGCGATAGTCGTCCTCGCCGGTCTTGACGATGTCGTGGGGCGGCCAGTTGTCGAGCGTTTCCACCCGACGGGCGGCCTCAAGTGCGTCGAGCATACGGTCGAAACCGATACTCGAACGGAACAGAGGTGCAAAATCAAGTCCCGTTGCCATAGCCATATCCTCCTTTGAGCAACATGGGTACAGACGTCGGAAGCACCGCAGGAACGGCGTCCCG
This sequence comes from Salipiger sp. PrR002, assembly GCF_010500775.1. Taxonomy (NCBI): domain Bacteria; kingdom Pseudomonadati; phylum Pseudomonadota; class Alphaproteobacteria; order Rhodobacterales; family Roseobacteraceae; genus Salipiger; species Salipiger sp. PrR002. Next base: position 2,232 of record NZ_JAAGOU010000024.1, on the reverse strand, counting down.
CCTTGTCACCGATCCCCATCTGGGCGATCAGCATAAATTGATTTGGAACAGAACCTTACGGCTTCAAGAGGGTGCTCAAAACTTTTTTCTGCGAACAGAATTCCTATATTTCACGCACTTCCTTGTAGCATTCGAAAGGAGGAGATCATGACCGAGAACGACGTGAAGAGCATCTTGGGTTCCGGCACGGATCCTACACTTCTGTCTGATATCCTGCGCACCGGCGCTGACGCCTCCGAGCTTGCCCGTGCCAAGGCCTGGGTCGAGGCGGATGAAGCGCAGGTCGATGCCCATAGCCCCTTCCCATCGGGCCGGGTCGCCCGGTTGGTAGAATTGCTCGAAGCCGATCAGGAAGCAGACGATCTGCTATAACAGAAATCGGGCTGGCGCAGAAGATGGCGCCAGCCCGTTCCTTCAGGTGGTCACGATCACCCGAACCGGTCCGTCGCGACGCAGAACATCGGCAACCACGTGGGTGCCCGACCTGCGTAGAGCCACATCGACGGATCCACCATCAAGGCGCAGATTGCGCAGGACGACCTCTCCCAGAAACTCCGGAAGGATCGGTTGCTCGAAGATCACCTGACGCGCCTCAGCATCGAAGCGTAGCCCGAGACAGGCTTGAAGCAGCAACAACGGCGCTCCCGCCGCCCAGGCCTGCGGCGTACAGGCCACCGGGTAGAAGGTCGGCCCTTGCGTCTCGCGGCGCGGAAAACCGCAGAACAGCTCCGGCAACCGTCTCAGATCGATATAGGTGGCGGCGGAGAAGATGCCCTCGAATATACGCGCGGCCTGTTCACGGAACCCGTAGCGCGCCAGCCCCGCCCCGATCAGCGCATTGTCATGGGGCCAGACCGAGCCGTTGTGATAGCTCATCGGATTGTACCGTGCCTGACCCGCGGCAATGGTCCGCACTCCCCATCCGCAGAAAGACGTCGGCCCCATCAGGGTATGAATGACCGTTTCGGCGCGCTCCTCCGGGACGATTCCCGTCCAGAGCAGATGGCCCGCGTTCGAACTGCGTACTCGGCAGGGCCGTTTGTCACCATCGAGGGCGAGCACATAGGTCCCAAGCTCATCGTCCCAGAACGCCGCGTCCAAACGGGACTTGAGTTCCGAGGCCTTACGCGCCTGCTCTTGCGCGATCCCGTCATGACCGAGTTCCCGTGCGATCTCGGCCGCGGCCAGCCGGGCGGCATAGACGTAGCCCTGCACTTCGCAAAGCGCGATCGGCCCCTTGGCCAGCGTCCCATCGGCGTGAAACACCGCATCATGACTGTCCTTCCACCCCTGGTTGGCGAGCCCCTTGTCGTTGCGCCGTCCGTATTCCACGAAACCGTCGCCGTCCCGATCGCCATGGTATTCGACCCACTCAAGCGCCGCCTGAACATGCGGCCAGAGCGTTTCCAGAACCTTCCGATTTCCAGTGCGTTCGAAATACGCTCCGGCGAGCATGACGAATAGCGGTGTCGAATCCACGCTGCCATAATAACGCCGGAACGGGACTTCGCCGGTTTCCGCCATTTCGCCGTAGCGCACCTCATGAAGGATCTTGCCCGGCTCGGCATCGGTGGCCGGATCGAATTCGGTCGCCTGATTGGCCGCAAGATGCAGCAGAACGCCCCGCGCGATTGCCGGGTCGAGCCAGAGCATTTCCCAGGCGGTGATCAGCGCGTCACGCCCGAACACGGTGCTGAACCAGGGCACGCCCGCATAGGGATAGGGCCCCTCCTCCGTATCGGTCATGAGCATGTAGAGGTCCGAGACCGAACGGCGCATGGTCTCGTTGAAGATCTCGTTGGAGCTTTGCACCGTGGCTGCGCGGGAAGAGGAACGTCTGAGTGCGCGGCGCGCGTCCCGCAACGAGCGGAAAAACAGGCGCGACGGAGGATCCTCGGCCCCATTCGCGTCGCAGCCGATCTCGATAAAGAGCGAACGCGTTTCGCCGGGGGCGAGGCTCAGACGATAGACGGCTTTCCCCGGCTCAAGCTGCGCAGGCGCAGGATAGAAACGCAGAGCGGTGCTGCGTGGATTGTGGTCGAGCCCCCGGTATGACAAGAGCACGTGCGAGCCATCCACCTCCGGCAAGAGCGACGTTCCCCGGCGGGCCCGTACCCGGCCACGGACCTCAAAAATATCCGCAAAATCGGCCTCAAAGGCGATTTCCAAGGTAATCTCATGGGTTCTGTCGCAAACTTTGTATTTCCGTTCCTGCGTGATGGCCGATATGCC